>CAZKDT010000263.1:0-4727 GCA_964551515.1 uncultured Desulfobacteraceae bacterium
TTACATGATATTCTATCCATTCACGATGGATGGAAATATCCCCTTCGGAAAAATGGAACCCCGGCACGCCCACGAAACGCTGAATGGAATATGCCCCTAAGTCCATACCGTGAACTTCATATTTTCCGCTATCCAAAAGCCGTTCAGTGAGATGATTTCCTATGAATCCGTCAACCCCAAGGATAAGCACCTGTTTTTTTCTTGCCGTTTCAAGCCGGCTCCTTTTTTGTTTCCCAAAATTCATGCCCGCAACAAGGTGCATTTCTTCACTAAGCTGTAAACCGCTCATGAATATTCCGCCTTCAAGCTGTCCAAAATCAACCTGTATGGCGCCTTTTCCGCAGGCAATCACTAATGGATCCGCAGAAAGAATGGTACCCGGCTTTTGGCTGTTTCCTTGTGCCACACTAACGGACCAGAATATACATTTTCGGTTCCCCAAATAGCTGAAAGCCCCGGGGTATGGTCGGGATACGGCCCGCACCAGATTCCTTATTGCAACGGCGTCCTGATTCCAGTCGATTTTACCGTCCTTGGCACTGCGGGCTCCAAAATAAGAAGCCTTGGAATGATCCTGAGGAATACGGAGAGCCGTCCCTTCCCGTAATTTTGGTAGAATTTCGTTTAATATAACGATTGCGGTCTTTGCGGCCTTTTCATGAAGAGTGTGTGCGTTATCCGTATCGGATATTGCAATTTTTTTCTGACATACAATATCGCCGTCATCGGCCCGAGGAGTCATGTAATGAAGAGTTATTCCGGTCTCGGTCTCACCGTTGACCAGCGCCCAGTTGATGGGGCATCGCCCGCGATATTTGGGCAAAAAAGAACCGTGTAGATTCAAACAGCCTGAAGAAGGTATATCCAGGATTTCCGAAGCGACCATATTACGGTAATAAAATGAAAAAAGAATATCCGGATCTAAATCAATAATTTTTTGTATCCATAAAGGATGATTTATGTCCTCGGGCGCGAAAACCGGAATTCCACGACCTGAAGCAAGTTCGGCCACCGAGTTAAACCAGACATTTTCATTTGGGTTGTCATTATGTGTAAAAACTGCCGCAATTTCATATCCGTTTTTAAGCAGTGCTTCAATTCCGATACAACCGATGTTGTGGTATGCCAATACGATCGCTTTCATTGTTATCCTTTGTGTGTTTGCGCCCTTACGGCAAATGATTTGAGAGCATTACTGATTTGTTAAAATGGTTTTCACCCATTAATTTATTCATTTTTTGAGCGAAAGCCTTGCAATCAGGTTTCAGGTGTCAGGAATAAGAAACGAATTAACTGACACCTGAAACCTGAAACCAAAAAGTCTTGGAAAGCAACTAACAAACTGCTAATGCACCTAATGATTTTTAATTCTCTTCGGGTCAAATACTTACTGGCCGGAGTTCTGTTGATCCGGGTAAGTTTTTTCTGACTCAAAATTGCTTTTGCCCATAACCCGTTGCACAAAATAACGGGGACGGGCTCTAACATCATAGTAAATTCTACCGATATATTCCCCAAGCAGTCCCATTCCGACAAACTGAGCACCCACGAAAATAAATAATATCGCGAAAAGCGTAAAAACACCTTGAGCCGCCCATTGGGCTCCATAAAGGACACGCATAATTAAAAGGAAAAAACCAAAACCGATTCCTGCCAAAGAGACAATCCCTCCCAGGATACTGAGAAGACGAAGTGGAAAGGTTGTCATACTGGTTAACAGATCAAATTGCAGCATCACGAGCTTCATAAAATTGTATTTGGATTCTCCCTGTCTGCGTACGTCATGTTTTACTTCTGTTTCTGTGGTGGTACGGGCAAAACTATTGGCAAGAATCGGAATAAACGTGCTATGCTCCTTGCACATCAGCATAGCATCAACAATATGACGGCGATAGGCCCGTAACATGCAGCCATAGTCATGCATCATCACACCGGTCGATTTTTGTACCGCTTTGTTGATAATGGCAGAGGCTATCCTTCTAAAGAGGGTATCTTTTCTATGCATTCGTATGCTTCCCACCACGTCGCAACCTTTGTCCATACATTCGACCAGCCTTGGTATTTCCTCGGGCGGGTTCTGCAGGTCACCATCGAGCGTAACAACAATATCGCCACTGGATTCTTTAAATCCGGCCATTACCGCTGCGTGTTGGCCGTAATTGCGGTTTAAACATACACAGATTACTTTCCCTGGATTTTCTCGGGCCGACCGGGCAATGATTTCCGCCGACCGGTCAGAGCTCCCGTCATCAACCAGGATGATTTCAAAGGATTTATCCATCTTATTACAGACATCAAGGCATTGACACACAAGCTCTTTCAGATTGTCTTCTTCGTTGAATACCGGAATTACAATAGAAATATCCCTTGTCATGGTTTACCTCAAAACTTCCTTTATGGCTTCTATCACTGAGTCAATATCCTTTTCAGTCATGTCCGGAAACAGAGGCAACGATAGTATCCTGTCCGAATTCCATTCGGTATTGGGCAACATTCCTCGACGGGTTTGCATGGCCTCGCTGTAATATTTTTGGAGATGGACGGCGCGGAAATGAATTCCGGTACCGATATTTCGACCTTTTAACTCTCGCATGAATTCATCGCGATCCATTCCTGCTTTTTCGATATCCAGGCGGACAATGAACAGATGCCAGGAATGTTTCATTTGATAGCACGGAATGGCAAGGGGTAATATTTCGTGGATTCCGGATATTTTTTCCAGGTATAGTGAGGCCAGTTCCGCACGTTTCCGGTTGAAATCTTGAAGTCGCGACAACTGTCCCAAACCCAGTACCGCTGCGATGTCGGTCATATTATATTTATAGCCGGGCTCCAGTACTTCGGCCTGGGGAGACCGACTCTGGGTGTGTCGATCATAAGCATCCACACCCAGGCCGTGAAATTTCAACTGTCGCACCCGGTTAAGAAGCTTCTCATCATCCGAACAGAACATTCCGCCTTCGCCGGTGGTAATATTTTTAATGGGATGGAAGGAAAAAATAGACGTGCCCTGCCGGCCCACCCGTTTTCCTTTATACTCCGTACCGATAGCGTGGGCGGCATCTTCGGCAATAAAGATGTCCTGATCCGAATATGCGGATACGGTTTTGCGGAGGATATCCATATCTGCCGCGGCGCCGGCAAAGTGAACCGGTATGATGAGCCGGGTTCGCGGGGTGATCTTCCCTTCCAGCGATTCGGCCCTCATCATCAGGGTTTCCCTGTCGATATCCACGAATACCGGCGTGGCTCCGGCCAGAACGGTAAGATTTACCGTGGACACCCAGGTCATTGAGGGTGTGATGACCTCATCGCCCGGTCCGATGTCCAACGCTTTTAGCAGCAGGTGCATTCCGCCGGTCGCTGAACATAGGGCTACGGCACCGGCGCAGCCGGTATAGTGACAAATCTTTTGCTCGAATTGGGCACTTTTCTTTCCGGTGGTTATCCATCCGGAGGTTAATACCTCAATGACCGCATCTATTTCTTTTCGGCTGATGGACGAGCGGGAAAATGGTAAAAATTCACTACGCATGATCAAAGTTTCCTGTCTGGTTCAATTTCCTTTTACCCAATACGTTTTTCGTTTCAGGTTAGTTTTATGGGGATAACTTTCGCCAATGGTACGGTAAAGCGGCGTTACCTGCTCCAGTTGAGCTAATTTTTTGTACGGGACAATAATGCTGTCGTACTCCGGGTCAATACCGGCCATAATTTTCCGGAGCCGGTCCAGGTTCCTTATCTGGGGTACGGACCAGTTGCAATAGTAATAAAAGTACGCACGCATGGTTTCATTGAAATCCAGGCCGGCAATTCTCGATCTTTGGTCGACAGGAATTTGCGCGTAAAATTCGGAGACCGTCTCTTGCATGCTCTTTTCCAGATCTACGGCTTTGACCGGTCCCAGAAGAATGGAAATCCATAGCATGGCTGTTGCTGCAGCAACACGGGCAAAAAAGGACATCCTTCCCGGCCGGAAGACCACAAACAGGCATATGGCCAAACCTATTCCGGTGAACAGGT
Organism: uncultured Desulfobacteraceae bacterium; assembly: GCA_964551515.1. Classification (GTDB taxonomy): domain Bacteria; phylum Desulfobacterota; class Desulfobacteria; order Desulfobacterales; family UBA11574; genus S5133MH16. The sequence goes on from CAZKDT010000263.1 coordinate 4,024, forward strand.
TTTTCCAGGAAAATACTGCCATGAATGCGCCGGCCTGGGACGGGATCTTTATGGCTAAGAGGCCGGTTACCAAAGGAAAGCCGGTCAGTCCGGCAATAATTAAAACAGATAAACCGATCCAGCAAATGAAAAATACCCGACACCATTTGGGGAGAAACTTTTTGAAAACATCGGCTCCCATAATCGCAAATGCGGGCAAAGCCGGTGTCAGGTAAATTGAACGTTTGGTAACTGATAACGTGAGAAACACCAAGGTTCCAAAACCCCAGACCAGAAGAAACACCCGGATAGCAGAGACAGGGCGTTTTTTGAGGAGGTCTCTGAAAAAAGACCATACCCAAAAGAAAATAGCCAAGAACCATGGCATCCCATATTTGACAAGGACGATGAGATAGTAATATGGTTTTCCCGGGTGCATGTGGCCGAATTCCTGTGTTGTACCGAGAAGCCTTCCCACCTGATTTTCCCAGAACCACGTGTTCCACAAATCGGCTCCGCCTTTTAACCGAAAGAGCACCATCCAGGATCCTGTTAAAATTATGAACAGGAGGGCACCAACACCATGAACCCCCGCGTAAAACTGTGGTTTTCCCTCTCCCCGGATTCTTTTAATTAACCAGGGTATTGCCAGGCCCAACCATCCTATGCCGATCAGCACCGGACCGATAAATCCCTTAACAAGAAATGCCCCAGCCGTAAATAAA
>CAZKDT010000264.1:0-1143 GCA_964551515.1 uncultured Desulfobacteraceae bacterium
ATCATGGCATGATCTGATATTAAATAACCTTGCTTGATTCTGTTGGGCTGAACGCTTTGGCCGGCTGTTTCAGCGGAGGAAAGAATGGAAGAAAAATATGTAGAAATCTTCCTTGAGGATATTCGTGGCAAGTTTGACCTGGTTCTGGAAGGGCATGATGTTCTGCGTCACGAAATTCAGCGCACCCGGGATGAGCTGAATGAAAAGATAGATTTCAATACGACAATGATCAAAGCGCTTAACAACAAGATTGATTCAGTTGATCAGCGATTAAGTGAAAAGATTGATTCAGTGGAACAGGGGTTGAGTACTAAATTAGATGCCATCGCCACTGACCTGTCTGATCACCGCCAGGATACCGAGCTTCACGGCCGCTACCAGGTCAGCGAAAAGCCATAAATCTTTTCTCCTTACACCGTATACCGTTTACCGTTCTTTTATCACATTTTTGGGTCGATAGTCCGCCATCGCCGCCATCCGCTGCCGGACCGTCGGGTGAATTTTCTCCAACTCCGCCCCCAGTTTGCCGATGGGCCGCACATAAGGTTTTTTCGTCCAGTATATCCCCCGGCGTGAACGGTGCAGTTTGCCACGAAAATCCGGCCCGGCGATTTTTTCCAGGTAATCACGGTCAAAAACCAGCCCGGCCCGCTCCGCCTGTTCCACCAGCCACATTAAAGCAATGTCCGCCAATCCCGTTTCCCGGTAGCCGCCGCCGACATCGCAGTGGACCCCGGCAAACCAATCCTGCTCCAGTACCAGCTCCGGGCTCGGCTTCCGCCGCCACAAAGACGGCTTGAAATCCACCCGCCGTTCGTCAACGGCCACCGCGTGGGCGGCAAAATCAACACTCCGGCTCAACCGCGTATCATGAAAATCATATTTCCCCGGGGTCAACAGTTCCTGCGCCACCTTCAGCGGAATTCCCAAAGCGCCCACCGTATCCCAGACGCCGATAAATTTTATCCGCACCTCGCGGCTGTAATCCCGCCGGAAGTGCCTGGCCGCCGCCGCGTCCGGCCCGGCCTTGGAACGGTACATCCGGTAGGCCCGCTTAATCAGCCCGGCATATTCCTTTTTCAGCACCCCGACATTGCGGATCAGCCCCACCGTGCTCCTGGCTGTGTACGCCCCGCGGCTGAA
>CAZKDT010000264.1:1243-4718 GCA_964551515.1 uncultured Desulfobacteraceae bacterium
CACCTCTTTCCGTTTTCCGTCGCGCGTCCGCCGGTTTTTTCTCTAAAAAAATCGTGGTCTGTCCCCTGTTTTTCTCCTGTTTTTCCTGTGTAAGGGTATAATTGGCTAAATATGGTTATTTTGTAAAGGTATATTTAAGAAAAAAGGGGTCACACCTGTTTTCCCCTGTCCCTGGTTTACAGGTTTGCCGGTCCAGGGCGGGGTAATTCCATATACTGTCCCCATAATTCCCATAATTCGATTTTATGTGTTTTTATGTTGCGGCAGACCCTTTTGGATGGTAAACTTGTCTCAATCTGAAAAAAATAGGGGACAGACCCCGGTTTTTTTTGGAGGAGCGAAAAACGGTGTCTGTTCCCTATTTTCCCTCTATTTTTCGTCGAAAAAAATTGAGATTTAAGCTTGGTTTTTTCAGGAGGACAAAATGTTTGCTACAGAAAAATCGGAAGCGGAAAATTTGATTCAAAATCTTCCAGATGAAAGTACATTTGAAGATATTCAGTACCATCTCTATGTTGCAGAAAAACTGAAAAATGCCCGGCAACAAATAAAAGATGGGAAAATTCATTTACAGCCAGAAGTGGAAAAAAGGCTTGATAGATGGATTATAAAGTAGTCTGGACGGATGGTTCGTTGTGTGATGTCGAGGAGATCGCCAAATATATTGAAAAAGATTCATTTTATTACGCATCTTCAGTTGTGACAAAGATCATAGATACAACAAAGAACCTTGAGTTATTTCCTTTTACAGGGCGTGTTGTGCCGGAGGAAAATGATGATTCTGTAAGAGAGCATTTTGTGTATAATTACAGGGTTATCTATGAAATCAGGGGGTTAGTCGTATATGTGCTGGCTGTTGTACACGGAAGGAGAAAACTTTACTCCGGTATTAGAGAAAGAAATAGGGGGACACCATAAGCAAGAAGGGTCAAAAATAGGGAACAGACCCCGGTTTTTTTGGAGGAGCGAAAATTGGGGTCTGTTCCCTATTTTTAACAACTTTGAGTAAATGAGGTTTGGATTTATGAGCGAAGTTGTTATTTACCAGATGGAAGACGGAAAAACGAATCTCGAAGTGCAGTTGGATGAGGAAACCGTCTGGCTGAATCTGAATCAGATAGTTGCTTTGTTCGGTCGTGATAAATCTGTTGTTTCCCGGCATATAAACAATATTTTTCGAGAAGAGGAACTTGATCGTAAAGCAGTTGTTGCAAATTTTGCAACAACTGCCGCTGACGGAAAAACTTATCAGGTTAATTATTTTAATCTCGATGTTATCATCTCTGTTGGTTACCGGGTGAAATCCGTGCAGGGCACACTATTTCGCCAATGGGCTACTCGTACTCTCCGCGATCATCTGGTCCGGGGCTACACCATCAACCAGCAGCGTCTGGAAGAACAGGCGGAAAATCTCTTAGAAATGCAGCGGGCAGTGGATTTGTTATCGCGCACGCTGGAACAACAACAACTGGTCAATGATGCCGGCAAGAAGGTGTTGCAGGTCATTACCGATTATGCCTACGCCTTATCGACCCTTGATCGTTACGACCACGGCACCCTGGCGCTTGAGAAAACCAGTGGCCCGGCCACCTTTGTGCTTGACTATGATGACGCAATTTTAGTTGTCCGGTCAATGAAAGCTGAATTTGGCGGGCTTTTCGGATTGGAAAAGGATCAAGGCTTCAAAAGTGCCCTCGGTGCGATCTATCAGACATTTGACGGTAAGGATGTCTACCCCAGCATCGAGGAAAAGGCCGCTAACCTGCTCTACTTCATCGTCAAGAACCATGCTTTTTCCGACGGTAATAAACGGATTGCCGCTGCTATCTTTATTTGTTTTCTTGCTGCCAACAACGTGCTTTACCGTCCGGATGGAAGCAAACGCCTGGCCGACAACGCCTTGGTGGCGCTGACTCTATTGATTGCCGAAAGTAAACCGGAAGAGAAAGACACCATCATTAGGGTAGTTGTCAATTTGATTAACCGGAACAATAGATGAATGGTGAGAACTAATTGAGATTTACCGTCTTTCTGCCGATCTCATAATGATACCTAATGATGCTGGGGCCGCGGTAGCCGCGCCGCCTTTTTCGCCGCCGAAAATCGTGGTCTGTCCCCTATTTTTTGATTGCTTATAGCTGCGGCAGATCCCTCCAACTGAGAACCTGGGCATTTTGGCGGGGCAAACTCTGTTCTCCCCCATAGATCAAATAGCAGTCTTTACTTGTTATGCCGGAAAATTTTTTAAATTTTAAAAGATTTTTGAAAAAATCTTGATTTATAGTCGTGCCGGACTTAATCTCAACCGCGGTCAGTCGACCGCCGTTATCGATCAGCAGATCAACCTCATTGCCACTGTTGTCTTTCCAGAAATAGATGTTGGGGCTGGCTCCCTGATGTCGCTTAATCTTCAGATATTCTCCAATAATAAAATTTTCGAATATAGCACCGCGAAGATAATGATTCGTTAATTGGGCCGGGTTATTCAAACCAAGCAGGGAGCAGAGCAGACCGGTGTCGTAAAAGTAGAGCTTCGGGTGCTTGATAATACGTTTTTTGAAATTCCTGAAATAGGGCTGCAGAAAAAAAATAATAAAACTTGCCTCAAGTACCGAGATCCAGCTTCGTACCGTTTTACCATCAATGCCGAGCTCATTGCCGATATTTGATAGATTGAGCAATTGCCCGGCTCGACCGGCGCAAAGTTGCAGAAAACGTTGAAACATATTAAGATTACTGATGTTTTTTAACGACCGCACATCGCGTTCCAGGCAGGTTTGCAAATAACTGGGATAATAATTTTCAGGGGAAATTTTGCGATCATAAATCGCGGGATACATGCCGGTATACAGAAGTTGATTGATATCGTTGTTTATAATTGTATTTTGTGGCAGTTCAATCAAAGAGAACGGCAACAGATTATTAACTGATACCCGGCCGGCAAGGGACTGAGTAACTTTTTCCATGAGGAGAAAGTTTTGCGAGCCTGTGAGAATGTAGTTGCCCATTTTTTTTGTTTCATCCGAAATCTGCTGAAGATACGAGAACAGTTCCGGAACTTTTTGCATCTCGTCAATAATAGTACCATTTTGGCCATGATATCGTATAAACATCCTGGGATCTTCAATGGCAGCTTGTCTGTCATCCGGATTTTCAAGGTTAACGTAAGAATAAGTCGGAAAGGTAGCCCTGACAAGTGTGGTCTTCCCTGATTGTCTTGGTCCGGTTACCGCTACGACCGGAAAGATTTCAGCCATTTTCACAATATGTTTTTGTAAAGTTCTGGTAATCATACAAAATGCATAGCATATTTTAAATTGAATAACAATGCAATTTTTTACAGTTAAGGAATCTGATTCCCTAAAGGTAAAAAAGGGGTCACACCTGTTTTTGTTTTGCCAGCTGTGCAATCAAGGATTCAGTAAAATCATCCTTTTTTCCCTTGACATCGGGCCAAATAAATTTTACGTTATTA
>CAZKDT010000265.1:0-4695 GCA_964551515.1 uncultured Desulfobacteraceae bacterium
GTGATTTTTGAAAATAGTTTACCGCTTCCGGAGCGTCGATTTTACCGAATCTGCGCCCTTGCCGCCTTGCACCTGCCTGCTGCAGGCAGGTCTTTGCTAAACCCGACGCTTGCAGGATTGAGGGTTAACATTTATTTTCCATTTGATGTTTCAACCTCTTGCAGTTCAGTAAAACACATCCCCAAAAAATCTTGAGATTTATTACTGTAATAACAGGGAGTTGTAAGGCCTTACAAGGTTTTATGAATTCATTTACAACACCCCTGTGTTTATCGCCTTTTTTCTTGACTCACAAGGACGGCTTATCTATACTTTTTCCACGAAAAAACGAGGTCTTGTCACTTTATCTTGATAACATTCCGGTGCCTTTCGGGGCATAAAAGGGAAAGCGGTTAAAATCCGCTACGGGCACGCCACTGTGAGTGGGGACGAAAGCCGCAAAAAACCACTGGCCATAATCGGCTGGGAAGGGGCGGCAAGTAGGATGATCCACAAGTCAGGAGACCTACCGGAATGAACTCTCTTTGTGGAACGCCTTCGATGTTGAGGCAAATGCAGGGTTATTGGAAATATTAAAGCCCCTCTTGGTTTCAACCAGGTGGGGTTTTTTTGTGCGGGATCTGAACAATCTCAAAGAATAACCCCAAATGTAATTTTTAAAGGTCTCCTTTACGGGCGCCCACATCAGTTTTGTTGCGGGGGCAAACAAGTGGAATTTTTACAGGAGCTTTTCACACGGAATCCTTTCCGTGACCTGAGAAAGAACCAACTCAAAAAAATAGTTCATACGATTCAACTGAAGGAATTTCCTGAAGGAACATACCTGATTGAACAAGACAAAACGATTCAGTATTTTGGTTTTATCAAATCCGGGTCAGCCAGTTTGGTTTTCCACGATACAGATGACAATGAAATTACATGCGGTTTCCTCAAAAAAGGTGATTGTTTTGGTGAGATATCCGTTTTTATCAACGGTACTTCCCCGATCAGTATTGTATGTACAAAACCAGTAACCGGGTACATCCAGACCACAAAAGATTTTTTTCACATGATAGAGACTTACCCGGGCCTGAAAAGTTTTTTCTGCCAATCAGCGCTTAATCGTATCCTGAATGTTTTTCAAACGATCAATCTGTCCAAAGTAGAAGGCAAGCTCAGGACAACCGGGTCTCCAAAAGTGCCCCAGGGTATCAGGAAGGCTATCCTCTATATTGAAAAAAATTACATGGAGCCCCTGACGCTTGATGAGGTTGCAAGAGAAAGCGGAATGAGCAAGTACCATTTCTCCCGGTTTTTCAAGGCAAAAACAGGTTGTTCTTTTAGTGAATATCTGAACCAAAAACGCATTGAAGCGGCCAAAAGCCTCATGCAATATCATGACATGAACATTACCGAGGTATGCTTTGCTGTAGGGTTTAATGACCTTTCATATTTCTCCCGTGTATTTCGGAAACTGGAAGGAGTCTGTCCTTCATCCTATAGAAAAAGGCTGAGGGGTGACAGGCAAAAATGATTTGTACGAGTATGCCTCAAGATCATCGACCTCAGGATTGGATATACCCTACTCGGCTTAAAATGAAAAAAAGCAAAAAAGTTCAAATTTTTAGCAATAAATAACAAGCTTTCATCATTTTTTTTTGATAGAAGAACATTAACCTACTTAAAAGGACAGGAAAAGGGAAAGCGGTGAAAAGCCGCTGCTGCCCCGCAACTGTAATCCTGATTCCGGCAACGGGATCAGTGCTCAGGTCAGTTTTACCACTGTTTGTCATTGACAAATGGGAAGGTGGCCTGAGTCGGGAGAGCCAGGAGACCTTACCTGTTCTTTCTGCCTATAACCCCGCGAGGGATGGGGTGGCAGGGTGAGATAAAGCCTTTCTGATTTTCTTATCCACAGTTATCTCTCTCGTCCACTTTTCCTTACATCCCTCCACCAAAAATTAAAACCGATAAAGCCACACCTGCCGTAAGACAGGGCCGGAATGCCACGGGTCTCCTTGCAGAGAAAGCCGGGTTGCCGAAGTTTTGAAAAAACTATGGTAGCCCGGCTTTTTTTGTTTGACAATTGGAAAAGGAGGTGGTGTGGAATTTTTTTGAAATAACGTGATACGGATTTATAAGTAAAACATATCAATCTTGTTCAGATGTTAAAAAGTTCAGGGAGGATAAGAATGAAAAAGATCTTAATTTTGTTAATCTCAGGTATTTTTCTTACATTCACTTCAATTGCAGGCGCTGCCATCAGCACCTTTGAGGATTTAACACCAACAACATCCTACACAGGTCCCGGCGGCGGGGCATACTGGAATGGTTCTGATGGATCAGGTGGTTTTATAAGCAATGATGCCTGGTTTACAAATCAATATGACTCTACATGGGGTTCCTGGAGCGGTTGGGCATACTCCAACACCAAAGATACCACGACTGCGGGGCCCACCAACCAGTACAGTGCCATAACAGGTAAGGGTGTAAATGGCTCCAACAACTATGGAGTTGCCTACATAAGCTCATGGAATAATGATCATGCACAGCTCTATTTTGGATATAGCTCAGGTGATTATGCACAGCAGGTAGCAGGTACATACATCACCAACACCACATATGCCTATCTTTCAATGAAAGGAGGCGACAGCTTTGCCAAAAAATTCGGTGGTGATGACGGCACGGATCCGGACTGGTTTAAGCTGAGCATCTACGGGCTTGATTCCAACTATCAGCGTACCGGAGATCCTGTTGAATTCTATCTTGCCGACTACAGATTTGATGATCCGAATCAGGACTACATAGTGAATGACTGGGAATGGGTCGATTTGAGGAGCCTCGGCACTGTAGCTGGCCTTGAATTTGACCTTTCATCCTCGGATGTTGGCGCTTATGGAATGAATACCCCTGCCTACTTTGCAATGGATGATTTGGCGACTGTTCCAATCCCCGGGGCAGTCTGGCTGTTAGGCTCTGGGCTTATTGGGATTATTTGTATCAGGCGTAAATCGTATCAGCTCAATAATTAGGGAAATAACAGCTAATGTGACGCTGGGGTAAGAGGCTTTTTCTGACGCGACTGCCGGGGGGTGCCGTTTCTTCGTGACTTATCAGTGGGGAAAACCGCAGGTCGACGAAGTTGAGAATGCAAAAGGGGCGAGTATCCCCCGCAGATAAGTTACTGAGGAGACCAGCCCGGAGGCTCAGAGCAGAGGGAAAAAACCCCCTGCCCCTGTTTGTTGAGCTATTACCGTAAACCTTTAAATGTTTAAAAAAAGGAAAAGATGTTATGAAGCCTAAAATAATATTTATCGCGCTGCTTGCAGTGCTGCTTTTAGTAGGTTCGGCAGAAGCCGGGCCATATTCGGGTGCGATGAATGACCCAGGAAAGACAGACTCGCCCATTCCCGGATGGGTAGGTCCGCTGGGAGATGGGGTAGCTCCGACCAGGGAAGGAGACTTTAATAATTATATTAATCCTGTTTTTAAAGGTTGGGCAACAGGTTATCATGATTATTTGCCTTCGGATACAATAAATTCACCATTTAATGACCCGACACGTGCCCTAGGACCTGCTCACTATCCAACCAATAATAACGTAGTTTCTCTGGGGGACCTCACCCAGGACCAGATAAATGCGGGTAAATCTCCGGGGGAAATAACTTTGACCTTTGATCATGCAATAAAAAACGGGTCAGGCGCAGACTTTGCTGTATTTGAAAATTCATTTATCTCTCAATGGGGTACTGGCGCAGGGTATACTTTTGCAGAACTTGCATACGTTGATGTATCAACAGACGGAATTAATTTTGTGAGGTTTGACAGCCATTCCCTCGTAACCGATCCGTTTCCTCTGGGTCAGCCTTATGGATGTATTGATTCTACGGATGTGTACAATCTTGCGGGAAAACATGTGAACAATTATGGTCAATCCTGGGGAACTCCATTTGATCTTGATACCCTGTTAAATAATGATCTTGTTCTTCAAGGGGTGGTGGATCTTAATGAGATTAACTATGTAAAGATTGTCGATATTCCAGGATCTGGCGACTTCCTTGATTCTTATGGCAATGGCATTAAGGATGCCTGGCCTACAGGAGGCACCGGAGGCTTTGATCTTGACGCAATAGGCGTGATTCATACAGCGGCGGTTCCTATACCTGGAGCGGTTTGGCTGCTGGGGAGCGGTTTGGTGGTTTTGTTAGGAAATAGGAGAAAGAAGGGCATTTAAAGCTGTCTTTTTTGCCATCAGGAAAGGAGGTAATGCCAGGAGTAATTATTCTCGCTTTGACGCTTTTCATTGAGATTTTATTTGTAAAGTAGGGATTAATATGAATAGGAGGGAGGTGCAATGCATGGGTTTAACAAAAAAATCGTAACTTTCATTTGTATATTAACTGTATTTCTATCGGTCTCCCCGTTTCTGGCGCATTCGGCTGATTTTGACGAATACGCCCAGTACAACCAGGCTGTGATAGACCTGCCTCCGGCTGGTGATTTTGACGGCAATTCCAGCTGGTTTACGGCGGTGGAATGTTTTCCCAGAAATACCCAAGCCATGATCGGTAATTATGAGGCAGAAGGTCGCATTCTGGCTGCAACGGGAAAGACCATATACCTACAGAAGACCTACGGCCCGACAAGTTCAGATTCTGATCACTGGCTAAAGGTAGCAACTGTTTCTAATAATATGGATCCGAGTTTTGTGAGAAT
>CAZKDT010000266.1:0-4683 GCA_964551515.1 uncultured Desulfobacteraceae bacterium
GGGACAGCGCAAAGATTCCTCACTGGGATCTTCAACCTATGATTTTTATAAAATATGTCTTCAGGACCACACCATCCTTGCAGCTTTGGGGAAAGTGCCCGGGATGCAACTCTACCCTTTTGTCATCTACATTGTACTGCATGAGTTAATCCATATTATAAGGTTCAGCAAATTCCTCCAAAACTTTGATGCTTCACACGAAGAAATAACGGCGGAAGAGATGCGAGTTCATGAAATAACCCGTCAAATTTTAAGTGACATCCGAATTCCCGGGCTTAAACAAGTACTAAAATTTTATGACAACTGGCGAATTCCTTTTGATGATTTGCGAAATTTATAATAAAGAAAAATGCAGGTTACACCTTGACAACGCAAAATCATTGAATATATTAGGTCAGATTTAATTGATATAAAAAAACGTGGGGTTTTTTTTAATATTTTTTAAAGCAGGAGGATTTTAAAAATGCCCATCTATGAATATGAATGTTCAAAATGTGGCAGAATTGATGAGGTGATCCAGAAGTTTTCCGATAAACCGCTTACAAGGTGCAAGCATTGTTCGGGGAAACTTCATAAGCTTATTTCCCACAGCAGCTTCCATCTCAAAGGAACCGGATGGTATGTAACTGACTATGCAAACACGTCCCGAAACTCTGCCATATCTCCCAGTAAAACTGGGAAGGAAACAAAATCCGACACAGACAAATCAGAGAATAAACCCAAAGAATCTAACAAAACCACCGATAAAACCAGCTGAATTCGTTAAAAGTCTTGTTTTGCTTTTTGCGAAACTTAACATATTTAAAAGTAAAGGTTATAAATTATACGTTTAAAGAAAAGGAGAATTTGAAAAATGAAACTCAGACCATTAAATGACCGAATTTTAGTGAAACGTGTTGAAGAAGAAGCAAAAACCAAGGGGGGAATTATTATTCCTGATACGGCAAAGGAAAAACCGGCAGAAGGAAAAGTTATTGCTGTTGGCGTGGGCGCGCTGAATCCCGAAGGAAACCGTGTCCCTCTTGAAGTCAAAAAAGGCGATCGGATTTTGTTCGGAAAATATGGTGGACAGGAGATAAAGGTTGAAGGTGAAGAATACATGATCATGAGTGAACAAGAAGTTCTCTGCATAATCGAATCATAATCATTCAAAATGGAGGACAGAACAAGATGGCTAAAGAAATAAAATACGATATGAAAGCTCGGGAAGCCATGCTCAACGGAGTTAAAACTCTCGCTGATGCAGTAGTTGTTACTCTCGGCCCCAAAGGAAGAAATGTTGTTATTGAAAAATCCTGGGGATCTCCAACGGTTACCAAAGACGGTGTAACCGTAGCAAAAGAAATTGAACTGGAAAACAAGTTTGAAAACATGGGCGCTCAGATGGTAAAAGAGGTCGCCAGCAAGACCAGTGATATGGCCGGTGACGGTACAACAACTGCCACTATACTGGCAAGATCAATATATGAAGAAGGTCAGAAGCTTGTTGCGGCCGGTAACAATCCCATGGCCATCAAGCGGGGTATTGACAAGGCCGTTGAGGTTGCCGTCAAAGAGCTGCACAACATCAGCAAACCTACCAAAGACCAGCGTGAAATCGCTCAGGTGGGCACCATTTCTGCCAACAACGACGAAACCATAGGAAATATCATTGCCGAGGCAATGAACAAGGTGGGTAAAGAAGGTGTCATTACCGTTGAAGAAGCCAAAGCCATGGAGACCTCCCTTGATGTTGTGGAAGGGATGCAGTTTGATCGCGGCTATCTTTCCCCATACTTTGTGACCGATGCTGAAAAGATGATTTGCTCATTAGAAGATCCCTATATTCTCATTAACGAAAAGAAGATCAGCAACATGAAAGATCTGCTTCCGATTCTTGAGCAGATCGCCAAGATGGGGAAACCCCTTGTGATTATCTCAGAAGATGTGGAAGGGGAGGCTCTGGCAACCCTTGTTGTGAATAAATTAAGGGGCACACTTAATGTGTCTGCTGTCAAGGCTCCGGGTTTTGGTGACAGACGGAAAGCCATGCTAGAAGATATAGCGATACTGACAGGCGGTCAGGTTGTTTCAGAGGATCTTGGGATCAAACTTGAGAATCTCGCACTTACAGACCTTGGCCAGGCCAAACGGATTACCATCGACAAAGACAACACAACCATCGTTGACGGCGCGGGCACACGTGCTGCCCTGGAAGGCCGTGTTAAACAGATCCGCGCCCAAATCGATGAGACCACATCGGATTACGATCGTGAAAAACTCCAGGAGCGATTGGCCAAGCTGATCGGCGGTGTTGCTGTTATCAACGTGGGGGCTGCGACAGAAACCGAGATGAAGGAAAAGAAGGCCCGTGTTGAAGACGCATTGAATGCTACCCGGGCTGCGGTTGAAGAAGGTATCGTCCCCGGTGGCGGTGTTGCGCTTGTCCGGTGCCTGAATGCTCTGGAAAAAATGAAGATCAAAGCCGATCAGAAACTGGGCGTAAAGGTTGTTATTCGAGCCATTGAAGAACCCCTTCGCCAGATTGCCAATAATGCCGGCTTTGAAGGGTCCGTTGTGATCGATAAAGTTAAAAACGGCGAAGGCGCTTTTGGTTTTAATGCTGAAACCAACGTCTATGAAGATTTGATCAACGCCGGTGTCATCGATCCGACCAAGGTGGTCCGGTACGCACTGCAAAACGCAGGAAGTGTTGCATCCCTGATGCTGACCACCGAAGCCATGATCGCTGAAAAGCCTGAAGATAAGCCGGATATGATGCCGGGTGGCGGCGGCGGCATGGGCGGCGGCGGCATGGGCGGTATGGGCGGTATGGGCGGTATGATGTAGCTCTATCTAATTAACGATTGATAACAAGATAACAAAAGATTGGTGAACAAAGCCCTTATGCTAGGTATAGCATAAGGGCTTTGTTATTGAAAAGCTTGACAAATCACCAATAGACAGGGTATAAAACAGGCTAAAAAAATGGTTGGTTAGACAACAAATTAAAAATTGGAGAATCTGATGTATTACAACAGAAAATTCCAGATGATAATTAGCCTGTTTATTTTGACCGCAATGATCTTTTTTCCGGTTCGTATGTTTGCACAGGAAAACAAAGAGATTGTGAAACATGAAGCAGGTTTTTACTATACCGTTCAGAAAGGAGATACTCTCTGGGATCTTTCAGATCGGTTCTTTGATTCATCGTGGCTATGGCCTGATTTATGGAGTGAGAACAATCAAATCGCCAATCCTCACTGGATTTATCCCGGTGAGCGTATCCGTATCTTTCATCAAAAGGGGACTGAAAGCTTTGTCGGGAAAACCGGGTTAAAGAGTGGATTTCGCAAGAAAGAACTACAAAAAGAGCCGCTGTATTATTATTATTCCCCTATTGACAGAATTGGATTCATCAGGAAAGATCCTGTGGTTCCGTCAGGAGTCATCTTTAAAGTAAAAGATGATAAAGAAATGATCAGCACGGGGGATCTGGTTTTTATCCGGTCAAAGGGGGATATAACACCCCTTACGGCGGGAAGTAAGTATAGTGTATATAGGGCCTCAAAACCTATCATTGACCAAAAAACAGAAGCACTCATCGGAACTCAGTACTATCTGACAGGTGTCGTTAAAATTACAAAAATTGAACCCCGTTTCGCTGTGGCCAGGGTTGTTCAATCTTACCGAATCATTGAAGAGGGTGACCTTTTAATGCCATACAAAAGGCGGTCACCCAAAATCGAGCTGATTCAAAGCAAAAAAAGATTAAACGGACAACTTATTATATCCGAGGAGCAGGCGAATATCATTGGAGACAACGACATTGCGTTCATTGATAAGGGGAGTAAAGACGATGTGAAACTCGGACAACAGTACAGTATATATTATCAAGAAAATCAGCGGCTCGATATGGACACCAAAGAAGATGTTTTGCTCACACAAATTGTTTATGGCACGCTGCTCGTGCTTCATACCGAACAGACCACATCAACGGTTCTCATAACCCGGTCAGATCAGAGCATCAACCCGGGAGCTAAAATTTGCAGCCCCATTGAATAAAGGAGAACTGATTAATGAAGCTGGGAAGATGGTTAATATGTTTACTGCTGGTGTCACTTCCTGTGTCGGCTTCAGCCGAATTTTACAGATATGTTGATGAAAAAGGGAACATCCATTACACAGATGATTTAAGCACAGTTCCCGAAAATCAGCAGACTGATATTTATGAAGATACAAAATCTCAAAATAATACGGATGATCATCAGAAGGATGATCAAAAAGAATTAAAATCAGAGTCTTTAATTGAGGGAAAACAAACCCGGGATCAAGATGAAGCAACTGAACTTACTGAAATAAAAAGAGGTCTTGATCGAAAAAAGGCGGAATTGAAAAAAGAATACCAAGCGTTGATCAAGGAAAAAGAACAGATTGCAAAAGACAAAAAGAAAATAAGAAACAGAGCAGCGGCAAAAAGACATAATAAAATCATATCGAAATTTAATGAGAAAGTAGAGGATTACGAAACAAGAAAAAAGGTATTCAACGCTGAAGTTGAAAAATATAATATCAGGACTAAAAAAGACTTTTTAAGGAGCTTAGAGGTTTCGCCCCGGTAGGAACCACTGTTTATTCCAATATTTTGTCTATATCAGCTTCTCTGAGAGCTTTTTCAAGGGGTCCCGCGATTTTCCGACAAGA
>CAZKDT010000267.1:0-4652 GCA_964551515.1 uncultured Desulfobacteraceae bacterium
TTCCTGAATCTTGCATGAAAATTAATGAGATTTTTTTAAACGACTTAATTGAAGCGAGTTTAGACAAAATCACAGAATCATAGTTTTTACCCAAATGTTAAACCCGCCTGCCACTGCGAGGCACGAGCGGGCAGGTCGGATGATGATCTTTTTTATTCATAAATTTTCACCCGAAGGGCGAGCCGGAGGCTTCCATCTGCTGCGTTATTAAGGGTTTGTAATAGTATACTATGACTTCACCCTTAAATGCCTTGCATATGAAAGCCTCCGGCTCGTGTAAGATTCAGGGAATTATTTGATTTTTATTTTTAAAATTTGAAACGCTCAACCCGCCGGGAGTCCAATCCGAAACATTTGGCAAAAGAAAGTAAAAGCCTCAAATCCTATGATCAGCAATTCTCACCGAGTCGTCTGGCCGGAGCAGGCTAATCTTTACTGATACCGAAGAAATACATTTTGCAGATGAAAGGGGTAAAGCGAGGATAAGTTTAATTTGCTTAAGAATTCAGTAAGGTTAACGGTTAAAAAAGAAAATAAGAATGGAGATTTGATATGGATGTTATATTTTTAGGAACGAACGGATGGTATGATTCGTCTACCGGCAACACGATCTGTATTTTGATCAAGTCGGAGCCAAGAAACTCGCTTTAGTTCATTTTGACGCACAGCGGTATCCGACGATAGAGGCCAGAAAAGTTGCGGAGGTGCATGCAAAAAAGATATTTCCAAACACGGTTGCGACTCGTGATGAAATGAATCTGAACCTATAACTTATAGGGTTGGGATGAAAAAATAATTATATTGCAATATATACAAGCCATTGTTATTGTAATATTTGATCGTAAACAAAACGGGAAAAATATATAATTTATTTAGTATTATTTAATGGTTATATAAATTTTCATGCGGAAATTATGGAATTAATTTCTTAAGGGTGATTGACTTAACAATTTTCAAAGGAATATTTTTGACTATAAAGGGGAGGTCTATATGGGTATAGTTACAATTTCCAGAGGTTCATATAGTAATGGGAAAGAGATTGCTGAAAAACTTGCTCAAAAATTAGGTTATAACTGCATTTCAAGAGAGATTCTCTTGAAAGCTTCGGAGCAATTCAATGTAAAAGAAACAAAGCTTATCCGGGCGCTCCATGATGCCCCTTCTTTTTTTGATCGTTTTAAATATGGAAAAGAAAAGTTTTCCGCTTTTATTCACGAAGTATTTTTAGAGCATATTCAAAAAGACAACGTAATCTACCATGGACTGGCGGGGCATTATTTTGCCAGAGGAATCCCAAACGTTTTAAAAGTGAGAATCAAGGCAAATATAGAGGATAGAATAAAGGAGGAAATGAAACGCGGGAACATTGGCGAAGAAGAGGCACGTTACCTCTTGATAAAAGACGATGAAGAAAGGCGAAAATGGGGCATAAGTCTTTATGGAATCGATACTCAAAATCCAAAGCTTTATGATGTTATCTTAAAAATTGATAATTTAAAGGTGAATGATGCGGTTGAGATTTTGTTTGATATCGCAAAGCGACCTTGTTTTCAGACAACTCCTGAATCTCGCATGATTTTAAAAGACAGGTTGTTAGCTGCCAAAGCTTATTCAGCTATAGTACATAACTTTCCTAAAGCTATTGTTAAATGCAAAGATGCAGCTATCTATGTAAGCGTTGAATCGGACTTGTCTTTAGAAAAAAAGATATCCGCTCAAATCAATGCTCTGTTGAAAGATATTGCAGAAATTAAAGAAGTTAAGACAGGTATAATTCCATTAGGAACAGATTAAATAAATACCCAATCAAAGCTATACGCTTAAAAAACGAAGACAAGGCCATTAATTTGGCCCTGTCTTTCTTGTTATCCTCCTTTTGAATACCTGATGTCTCTCTGGGACATACATAAGTTTATACCTGAAAAGACTGTATCTTTACCGAGATGCAAGATATGAAAATAGATGCTAAGCTGAACTTTTTAGACAATATGGATGAAAAACAGAAAGTTAAGAGGTGGCAAAAACA
This sequence comes from uncultured Desulfobacteraceae bacterium, assembly GCA_964551515.1. Classification (GTDB taxonomy): domain Bacteria; phylum Desulfobacterota; class Desulfobacteria; order Desulfobacterales; family UBA11574; genus S5133MH16. The sequence continues at coordinate 2,027 of CAZKDT010000267.1, forward strand.
TTTGGTGTGCTTTATGAATGTTTTGGCCAGGTAAGGGCTTGGGATCAAACTTAGATTCCTGCATTCGTAAGAATATGTTTCATGTATGGCAAGCAGCTCAATTGGTTATGCTTAAATCATTCATCGGGAGGTAAATAACATGTTAGAATTAATAGATATTGGAAATGAGAAGGCCGTTGCCTATCGTTTGGGAGGAAAGATCACAGAAGATGAGATGACGTTAATTCTTTCAGCCCTTAAGGAGAAAATAGAAAATTACGGGGAGGTTTTTATATATCAAGAAATTGAGAGCTTTGGAGGTGTTGAGTTTGATGCAATAGTTGATGAAATTAAGTTCTTTTTTGATGTTGGCATATCAAATATCACCAGGATAGCAGTAGTAACACAGAAAAAATGGTTGCACAAGATTGTCGATCTTGAAAGCAAATTACTTAAACTTAAAAAGATTGATATGAAAAGCTTTTCAATCGATAACAAAAATAAAGCAATTGAATTTCTAAAAAGTAAATAATATTTGATGATAACGCTAATATACGGAAGGGCCGGGGTAAAACCTCGATCCTTGATTAAAATGAACCCTAACGTTACAAAATTCGAGGGTGCTGCAGATCCAAGGCGTCAAGGGTGCAGCTGTAGTAATTTACCTAAAGCCCTTGACAACGCTGGAAGTGTGTTTAGAAAAATCCTATATCCAACAGACTTTTCAGACGTATCAAAACGCGCAATGGCCTACTTAAAGCAATTAAAAAAAAAGTGGAGTAGAAGAGATTTTAGTGCTTCATCTAATTGATGAAAGGAATTTCCAATTCAATTATCTCTATTTTTTGGATGAATATCACGTTGACGGAAGCCTGGAGCAGAAGCTAAAAAATGAAGCCATGCGAGAATTGGGCGAAATTGAAGACAAACTGGAAGATTATGGTTTTAAAGTCACAACCAGGATAGAATTCGGAGTTCCTCTAAAGGAAATATTAATAACTGAGCAAGAAGAAGACATATCGATAATAGTCATCGGTTCTCATGGAAAAAGTAATGTTGAAGCAATGCTCCTCGGTTCTGTGGCGGAAAAGGTCATAAGAAAATGCAAAAAGCCGGTATTAGTTATTAAGCGATAAACAGAATGTCACGCTTGCATCTTAATTGTCAGTTATTGGAGACCGGAGAGATCTTCTTGAAGGGTTGAAAAATCTGCTGAACGGTAACAAAAAATGGAATATGGAGCTTGTCGAGACGTTCAATACATACCGGACCAGTGGAAAATCTGCTGGATATCGTATATTCTTTTTGTCAAGCATAAAGTGTAAATTTTCAATAAGATATAAGAGTGGCACATTTCCGGGCTGATATGTCAATGCTTTATTCGGGAGGAAAGAAATGGGAAAGACAAGAGACACCAAAAAGGATGTGAAAAAGAAGCCGGCAAAAAGCGGTAAAGAAAAACGCAAGGAAAAGCAGGAAAAGAAAAAGCGTTAATAAAAAAATGCGTACGGTGTTTCATTGCATATTGACAAACCGTGGCTCCGAAACCAAATAGCCATGGCAATCTTAGCATACAACAGTCTTGATTTACACTCCTCGTGCTAAAGGGCCTTTAATGTGATTGCATTTGATTCCGTCATCAAAAAATTCGGTACATTTACGGCGGTCGATAACATAACGTATCGCATCGGGAAGGGCGAATATTTCGCTTTGCTCGGTCCGAACGGTGCCGGCAAAACAACGATCGTCCGCATGCTCATCGACTTTATCAAACCGACTTCGGGCAGCATCACGATCGACGAAATACCCGTTCCCAACCCCGAAGCACGCAAAGGGGTCGGATATCTGGCCGAAGATCACATGATCACCTCGTATTTTTCCGGTCTTGAATATCTGCGGCGGCACGCTTCCTTGATTGGATTGACCGGAAAAGATGCGCTAATAGAAGTGGACCGGCTTTTAGAAGTGGTTTCCATGAAAGGTAGGGAAAAAGAAAAATCGACCGCTTATTCCAAGAGCATGAAACAGCGAATCGGCCTCGCGGCAGCTTTACTCGGACAGCCCAAATTGTTGATCCTCGATGAACCGGTGACAGACCTCGATCCGATCGGTGTCCGGGATGTGAGAAAAATTCTTGAGCGCCTGCGCGACAACGGTGTTACCGTATTCTTGAATTCCCATCTCCTTTCGGGAGTGGAAAAGATATGCCAGACGCTGGCAATAATGAACAACGGAAAAATCCTCGTCAGGGATTCGATTCATTCAATAATTGAGGACGGTGAAACGTTGGAGAATGTTTTTATAAAATATCTCAGATGAACCTTTCAAATCGTAACAGAATTAATATCATTTTTCCCCTAACCCGGATAAGCCGGAACCAAAAAAGATGGATTTTATTTTTAACATGAAGACCACGAAGCAAAAGAAGAATAAAATATATAACTGAATTTCGCACGAGTCGGAGGCTTTCATATGCAAGGCATTTAAGGGTGAAGCCATAGTGAACTATTGCCAACCCTTAATAACACAGCATATGGAAACCTCCGGCTCGCCCTTTGGGTGAAAATTAATGAATAAAAAAGATCATCATCAGATTTAATATTTGGGTAAAAACTAGGATTATGTGATTTTGTCTAAACCCCCTCCA
>CAZKDT010000268.1:0-4652 GCA_964551515.1 uncultured Desulfobacteraceae bacterium
TACGCCACGGGGCCGTCTTTATCCAACAGTACAGATTCCATCTTAACGCCTCCTTGAAACAGTTAAATTACTCGATTTTTATTATTTTGCCCTGAAAAACCTGGTCCTTTGGGCCAGGTCAGAGATATATGGCTCTGCCTTGGAGTTTTGTCTCTAAAATCACAAATTCCAAGCACCAAATTTCAAATAAATCTCAAATCTCAAGCACCAAATTTCAAATAAATCTCAAATTCCAAACAAGGGCCAAAGCCATTTTTTTTATTCTTTTGTTTGTTATTTTGAATTTCGGTCATTGGAATTTATTTGTTATTTGTGTTTTGTTATTTGAGATTTCATAAGTCAATAAACTGCTAACAAAGCAAATCCCCTCTGGGGATAAAACAAAGCCTGGCTATTTGGGCCAGCATTCTTACTTTTTTGCAGCCTTCCAGCATCTTACAAAGTGCTTTTCCCCTACTTTTTCAAAATCGATGTTCTCTTCCAAACAACGGGGTTCCTCCATGGGGCAACTTCCCTGAAAACGGCATCCTTTTGAGGTCATCAGAGAATCAGAAAGATCCGGTTCCACGAGTTCTATTTTACGTTTTCTACCCGGCACGGGATCGGGAATGGCCGAAAGCAGTGACAGGGTATAGGGATGGCAAGGGTTTTCAAAAAGCTCCTCGGCGGGTGCGGACTCCATGATCCGGCCTTTGTACATAACGGAAATCGTGTTGCACAGATAACTCACCACGTTGAGATCATGAGAGATGAAAAGATAGCTTAATCCCAGGCGATCCTGAAGATCTTTTAAAAGGTTGATGATCTGAGCCTGTATGGATACATCCAGAGCCGAGATCGGTTCATCGCATACAACCAGTGAGGGGTCAACACTCAGGGCTCGCGCGATGCAGATGCGCTGGCGCTGTCCGCCGCTGAATTCATGGGGATATCGATTTGCGGAGTCCGGAGACATGCCCACCATTTTGAGAAGTTGTTCAAGGCGCTGTTTACGCATGTTGCCCTTTTTAACACCCAGAATTCGCAGTCCTTCTTCAATGGACAATCCGGCGGTCATCCGGGGATTTAATGAGCCGAAAGGATCCTGAAAAACGATTTGAATCCCTTTTCGAATAGGTTTCATCTCTTTTTCGGTAAATTCTCCGATATCAATTCCTCTAAAGATAATTTTTCCGTGATCCGGATCCAAAAGTTTCAAAATGAGTCTGGCAACGGTTGTTTTTCCGCAGCCGCTCTCTCCCACCAGACCCAGGGTTTTTCCCTGTTCGATTTCAAAGCTAACGTCATCAACGGCTTTAACCCATCCGGCGATTTTATGAAAAAAACCTCGGCGTATGGGAAAGTATTTTTTCAGGTTTTGTACACATAGGATGATCTGTTTATTTTTACTTTTGGATTCCATTTAGTTGTATCCGTTTGCAGGTTTAAACAGCACGGGGCAACGGGCCAAGTGTGCGTGGCTGTAGTTACACATTTCAGGGTGTTCTCTGCTACAGGTCGGGATGGCATGAGGACATCTGGGGTGAAAGGGACATCCTTCGGGCTTGTAGGCCGGGTTGGGCACTGTGCCGGGGATGCTGAAAAGCCTTTTCCCCCGTTTTGATCGGCTGGGAAGTGATGCAAGGAGCCCCTGGGTATAGGGGTGACGGGAATCATGAAAGATCTGAGCCGTATTCCCCTGTTCCGTGACGATGCCAGAATACATGACATAAACCCGGTCGGCAATGTTCGCCACTACGCCAAGATCATGGGTAATATACAGTATGGACATGGATCGTGTTTTCTGAATGGATTCAAGCAACTGCAAAATTTGAGCCTGTACGGTCACATCAAGGGCGGTGGTGGGTTCGTCGGCGATAATCAGATCCGGATCACATGCCAGAGCCATGGCAATCATGACCCGCTGTCTCTGTCCGCCGCTGAGCTGATGGGGATAATCTTTAAGTCGCTGAACAGGGGAGGGGATGCCCACGTCTTTTAAAAGCTGAATACAGCGGTCCTGCAATTCTCCGGCCCCTATGTGTTTATGGATGCGGATCGCTTCTCCGATCTGATCTTCTATGGTAAAAACAGGATTAAGGGATGTCAGCGGTTCCTGGAATACCATGGCGATATGATTTCCGCGAATCTTCTGCATATGTTTTTCGTCGAGTTCCAGCAGGTTTTTGCCCTGGAACAGAATTCGACCCCCTGCTATTTCACCGGGCGGTATTGGGATGAGACCGAGAATGCTGAGTGCGGAAACTGTCTTTCCACAGCCAGATTCGCCCACAAGACAGACGGTCTCTTTTTCCCGAACATCGAAGCTGATACCATCTACGGCGCGGGCGCACTCGTGGCTGGTTCGAAAATACACTTTTAAATCCTGAACAGAAATCAGAGCGTTGTCATCAGTCATTGTAGCTTCCCAATAAATTCCGGTGTCTTAAATCAAATTGATCCGAATCCGCAATTAATTGATGGGTCGGGGAATTTTCTTTTAGAGCTCCAAATTAAGCGGAATGAATGATCCGCAACGAAACCGTACACTGTTTGAATGCATTAGGGATCGTTTCGAAAAAACAGCGCTTCGATGAATTCATAATCAAAAGATAAAAAATGTTATCTGCCTATCCCATTTATTAAAATATTGATTCACTGTTTTTTCGTTACGAGTCCTTATGCATGAGTTTGTACGGTGTAGTTGTGGATTATTTATGGAGCGGTTCAATTAAAACAAACTCCCCGATTCCTCAATTAATAGAGATGTCATTTGTCAATCTTCAATCAACAATTGCCAATTTAGTGTCTTTCCCTGAGCTTTGGGTTCAATACATCCCTGAGTCCTTCACCAAAAAGGTTAAAAGAGAGGACTACAATAAGAATTGCAATGCCCGGTATGAAGGTAAGCCAGGGCGCATCAAAGATGAAATTCTTGCCGTCTGAAAGGATGTTTCCCCAGGTGGCGTGGGGAGGTGGCACACCAAATCCCAGAAAACTCAAGCCGGCTTCCGTTAAAATGGCCGTAGCGATACCGATGGTTGCGGAGACCAGCACCGGAGCAATGGCATTGGGCATCATATGGCGAAAAATAATCCTGAAATTGCCTGCGCCGAGTGTTTTTACCGCCGCCACAAAATCCTGTTCTCTTAAAGAAAGAAATTCAGCCCTGACAAAACGCGTGGTCCCCATCCAACTGGTCAATCCGATAACAATCATAATATTATATATACTTGCAGGCAGAAGCGCTACCACCGTTAGAATCAGAAAAAAACTCGGGAAACAGAGCATAATATCCACGATACGCATGATCAGCGTGTCTACGGAAAGAGCGTTTTTACGGAAAACTTTCGCCCAAAACGGCAACGTGTTTTCCTTGAACCTGTTTTGGGCCCGGAAAGAATAGAAAATGTATGCCGGAGTGAGACATAAAAGTGCTGCACCAAAACGGATAAAGTTGGCCAATACCAGGGCTGCCCCCGAAATCAAAAGAAACGTCAATAGAACATGATCGACCCGGATAGGGTGTTGCCCAAAATATCCCGCTATTCCGCCCATGAATATACCGATAAGTACGGATATTCCCACGGCCACAAAACCAACGGTCAGGGAAACCCAGGCGCCCTGAAGCATTCTTGCAAAAACATCCCGTCCCAGATCATCGGTTCCCATCAGGTAGAATCCTAAGGGTGGGATCTCTTCACACCTCAGCAAATCAAGATTGGGTTTTGCAAGGGGGGGGCGCAGTTTCTCTTGAAGGCGGATCATGGCAGGATCGAAGAAAGGGTCCGGTCCGGAAGTCATAAACAGACCCAAAATTGCACAGCAGAAAAAAAGGATGAAAATAAAGAGGCCCAGGATGGCCAGCCGGTTTTGCCTGAAAAGACACCAAAATTCCTGGAGCCGGGTCCGTTTCGGAGCCAGAGGCATTTCCAATTGAAAATCTTTATTAACCCCTTTTTCTTCTATGTTCATTACAGACGTATCCTCGGATCGACAATCAGGTAAAGAAGATCTGAAATAAAAGTGCCGGCCAGTACCAGGACGGCTGAAACAAAATTAACCGTTAAAATAACCGGGTAATCTCTGGCCAGAATCGCCTCATAGGCCATACGTCCCATCCCCGGCCAGGAAAATATCGATTCGATAATCACCGAACCTCCGATCAGACCCGGCAAAATAAGTCCGAACATGGTCACAAAAGGAAGCAGGGCATTTCTCAGAGCATGCTTATAGTGGACCTGTTCCGGTGGAAGTCCTTTGGCCCGGGCCGTGCGAATATAATCCTGGCCTTCCACTTCGATCATCTGACTTCGGACATACCGGGAAAGGACTGCAATTCCTCCGGTGGCACCCAGCACGGAAGGGAGGAGCAAATGCCAGATCCTGTCCATGAGTATGGATGGCAGAGAAGCGCCGTCTCCGATTCCGAAAGTTTCCATGCCGATGACCGGAACATGGAATCGGTTCACCACGAAAATAATCAGCACGTAAGCAAAAAAGAAACCGGGAATGGAAATCAGAAGATACGATAAAAATGTGGCGCTCCGATCATAGAATTGGCCCCTGAAAATGGCCGATCGGATGCCAATGGGAAAAGAAAGGGTCCAGGTAATAATTGTACCTACAATAAACAAGGGCAGACTGTTTAAAAATCGTTCCCATATCTTTTT
>CAZKDT010000269.1:0-4627 GCA_964551515.1 uncultured Desulfobacteraceae bacterium
CCCAAAAATTAAGGAGTCACGATTATTTTTTCAAGCTGAATGACGAGGTCTGTATGATCGGAATATCAAAACTTTACTGTGGAACCGTTGAACCGTCGGATGCCCTTCGTTATGGACGAAGGTCGTCAAAATTACCGTCCCACCTTTTGCAGTTTTCCAGCGATAAACGGCCGGTAATCGTCTGGAATATTACACAGAGATGCAACTTAAAATGCGTGCACTGCTATGCCCACGCAAAAAACATATCGTTTGAGAATGAACTTTCAACCCAGGAAGGCAAAAATCTGTTGGATGATCTTGCAGAATTCGGGGTTCCGGTTATTTTGTTTTCCGGTGGGGAACCGCTAACCCGGAAGGATCTTCCTGAACTTGCAGACTATGCCGTGAAAAAGGGTATGAGAGCTGTTATCTCAACAAACGGAACCCTGATTACCCCCGAAAAAGCCCAAACCCTAAAAGCAATCGGCCTGTCATATGTGGGTATAAGTCTGGATGGAATGGAAGAGATTAATGACCGGTTCAGAGGCGTGAAGGGAGCATTCAAAGCGGCTTTGCAAGGAATTGAGAACTGTAAAAAAGCAGGGATAAAAGTCGGGCTTCGCTTTACAATCAACAAATCGAATGCGTCTGAAATCTCAAAAATTTTTAAGTTGCTCCAAGAGATGGATATTCCGAGAGCATGCTTTTATCATCTGGTATATGCGGGTCGCGGAACAGATCTCGTAAAAGAAGATTTGTCCCATCAAGAATCCCGAAATGCCGTGGATCTTATCATGGATCTGACAAAACAATTACATGACAAGGGGCACATTAAGGAAGTATTAACCGTGGACAATCACGCGGATGGCCCGTACCTTTATCTGAGGCTGCTTAAGGAAAATCCGGAGCGGGCCCGGAAGGTTCTGGAACTTCTTCAAATGAATGAGGGCAACAGCTCCGGCATCGGCATCGGCTGCATCAGCTGGGATGGTGAGGTGCATGCCGATCAATTCTGGCGTCATTACAGTTTCGGAAATGTCAAATATCGGCCCTTTTCTGAAATCTGGGCCGACACTTCGGATCCGCTGATGAAAAAACTTAAGGAGAAGAAAAAGCACGCCAAGGGAAGATGTGCAACCTGCAGATGGCTGGACATCTGCGCCGGTAATTTCAGGGTACGGTCCGAAGCGGTAACCGGGGATATCTGGGCGCCGGATCCGGCATGTTATCTGACGGATGAAGAAATAGCATGAGACTTTTGTAAAGCATCCCCTTTTGCCCAATTTCTGCGTAAGACTCAGATTTTAATTCTCAAAACACCTAAATGTATTCCTGCGGTTAAAATCTTGGTCTACCTTGAACTTGAACCCCGGTTAAATATTAAATACAGATTTAACTGGGCAGGCAAAATTGAACGCTTTGCTAAGTTCTCATGTATAATTTTTAGAAAAAACAGGAGTTACTATGCTTTTTCCCGAATACAGACCAAGACGGTTACGGCAAAATGATGGATTTCGACGGATGATTCGCGAAACCAGACTCTCGGTAGATGACCTGATACTTCCCCTTTTTGCCATTGACGGCAAAGGGATTAAAAATCCAATCGATTCCATGCCCGGGCACTTCCAGCTATCCGTAGATAATCTTGTTAAAACATCTGAAAAAGCACAGGAGTTGGGTATCCCGGCGATAATGCTTTTTGGAATACCGGACAAGAAAGATCCCCTGGCAACCCGCGCTTATGCCAAAGACGGCATTGTTCAAAAAGCAATAAGCGCTCTCAAAGACAAGATACCCGATCTTAATGTCATAACCGATGTGTGTCTGTGCCAGTACACGGATCACGGCCATTGTGGGTTTGTTGACGGTCATATCATAGACAATGACGCCACCCTGGATCTTCTTGCCCGTACCGCACTGTCTCACGCAAAAGCCGGCGCGGATATGGTTGCCCCCTCAGATATGATGGACGGCCGTGTGGCGGAAATTCGAAATATTCTGGATGAAAACGATTTAAGCAATATCCCGATCATGTCATATGCCGCCAAATATTGCTCTGCATTTTACGGACCGTTCCGTGATGCCGCGGACTCGGCGCCCAAATTCGGAGATCGCCGGACATATCAGATGGACCCCGCCAATGCGCTGGAGGCTATTCGGGAAGTGAGCATGGACATAGAAGAAGGAGCGGATATCATTATGGTAAAACCGGCCCTTCCTTATCTTGACATTGTCTGTCGTATTCGCGAAGAGATAGATCTTCCCCTGGCAGCCTATAATGTCAGCGGGGAATATGCCATGATCAAAGCGGCCGACAAAATGGGGTGGATAGACGGAAAAAAAGTCATGATGGAATCTCTCACGGCCATTAAGCGGGCCGGCGCCGATATGATCCTGACCTATTTTGCTATTGAAGCTGCAAAAGAATTAAGAGCCTAACCTAACCTGGAAAAGCCGGAAAACTGCCTAAAATGCCTCATAAAAATACCATGACAAACACGAACCATACCTCATCAGAACACTCTCATCCCAAAGGCAAAAACAAAAACTCCGCTCTGCGCCTGGTTGCCTGGGAAACTACGCGCAACTGCAACCTCGCCTGTGTGCACTGCCGCGCATCCGCCGAATATGGCCCATTCACCGGAGAATTGGATACCCGTGCATCTTTTCACCTTCTGGATCAAATCTCAGAAGTGGGAGAACCCATCGTAATTTTGACCGGCGGAGAACCGCTGTTACGGCCGGATATTTTTGATATCGCCAAATACGGTACAGATAAAGGTCTCAGAATGGTCATGGCGCCGAACGGCACCCTCATCACTAAAAAAAACACCCGGCAAATGGCGGATGCCGGCATTAAAAGGATAAGCGTCAGCCTGGACGGTGCGACCAGAGAAAGCCATGACCGGTTCAGAGGAGTGGATGGCGCCTTTGAAGGTGCGCTTCGCGGAATAAGACGGGTCAAAGATGCCGGGATAGAGTTCCAAATAAATACCACAATCACCAAGACAAATCTTAGTGAAATACCCAAAATTCAGGAAATGGCCATAAACTTAGGCGCGGTTGCTCACCACATCTTTCTTTTGGTTCCCACCGGTCGCGGCAAGTATATTGTGGACCAGGAAATAACCGCAGAGGAATATGAACGTACATTAAACTGGTTTTATGACCAGAGGGAAAAGACATCTTTACAGCTCAAAGCCACATGCGCTCCCCATTACTACCGCATCCTCCGGCAAAGAGCAAAAAAAGAAGGAAAGTCAGTTACCTTCAAAACACACGGGATGGATGCCGTCACCCGAGGATGCTTGGGAGGGACCGGTTTTTGTTTTATTTCGTACCGGGGCATTGTTCAGCCCTGCGGATTTCTCCAGGTTAATTGCGGCGATATTACCAAGACATCCTTTGTAGATGTCTGGAACCGCTCAGATGTGTTTTTATCGTTACGCAATTTTGATAATTTGAAAGGAAAGTGCGGAATGTGTGAATTCAGAAAGGTTTGCGGCGGCTGCAGGGCAAGGGCCTATGAAGCAACCGGAGATTTTCTGGCTGAAGAGCCCCTGTGCAGCTATCAGCCGGCTTCCACCAACAAATAATCAAGCATCCAGGTTGCTGGGGGTGGAAATCAAGACCGTTGGTAAACGCTCATACCTTTCTATTGACATACCGTGTGGTTCCAAAGCTTTTTTTAGATGTCAGGTGTCAGGTGTCAGGGTTAAGGGGAAAATCAGGTGACCAATAGAAATTTTATGGACGTGGAGGATCTTGAGGTCTATAAAAAGTTGTGTGGATTACCCATCGATGTCTGTTGTTGAATGGATTAGAGAAAACATCGGAACGGAAAGTCCCGGAGCGAGAACACCGCTGGCAGTTAGCTGAGAAAACGGCAGTGTATGGCGTAAAAAATGAATCGTTCCCGCAGGCTGGATTTCCCCTGACACCTGAAACCTGAAACCTTTATGCTGGCACCTGACACCAAATAACCATAGCAATCTTAGCAAACAATAGTCTTGATTTACACCCGGTTGCTGGTGAACAATATCCCCAACATCGTATATAAAAGACATTCGGACTGGTCCGTGGAGTTCTTCTTTGACAACAAGATCGAAGCGTTGACTGGCTACGCCGCTGAAATTTAATTCGCGAAAACTGAAATGGTCCGACATTATTGTCACTGAAGATCTTGAAACAGATCGTCATTTTTCAATATTCAATTCATCAACCATTCCCAAATTGGCATGATGTCTAACGTATAATCTCCATGCTGTTCGTTCCTTTTTTCGGAAGCGTTAATGAGAGTTCCCGTATTCATCTTCAGTTCTGATAGTCCCGAAAGAAGAGCTTTCTTCTCACGACTAAAGGTATCAATACGCGTCAGATCATGACAAACTTGGATGAGGTGCCATTGTCCTGCATCCTTTATTAAAAAGTCGACTTCATACCCCCTTGAGGTTTTATAGTAGAAAATGGGGTCACCTTTTCTTCTCAATTCAAGAAAAACCAAATTCTCTAATAATCTTCCCCTGTTTTCTGTAAATTTAAAAGTAAGATAATTATGCATACCCGGATCGATAAGATAAAATTTCTTGGGATTTATTTGCCTTTTTCTGACAGACTCAGAATACATTTCAACGAAAAATCCAAAAAA
>CAZKDT010000270.1:0-4605 GCA_964551515.1 uncultured Desulfobacteraceae bacterium
GATAATAATCGAATCCTGTTTTTGAACGGATGATACATGAACGGAACTTCCCTCATGGCTGTAATTGATGGCATTGTCCAACAGGTTGGCAACTGCCTGTTCTAAAAGCGTGGGATCGATCATGGCGGATAGGTTCTCTTCACACACGCAATCAATGGTAATGTTCTTTAAATCCGCTATTTCCCGGCAGTTGCCAATGGCTGTCTGAAGTACATTTTTTATGGAATTTTTCCGGAGTTTAATTGCTTTTTTTTCGTCATCTTGTTCGATTCTTGACAGGCTGATCAAATCTTCTAAAATCTCTGTCAGACGATTCACGTGTTTTTCGATAATACTAAGAAACCGTTTAATTTCTTCAGGATTTTTAACGGATCCGTGGCGCAGAGTTTCCACAAACCCCTTGATCGCGGTAAGAGGGGTTTTGATTTCATGGGAAACATTTGCTGCAAAATCTCGCCGTATATTTTCAAGGCGCCGCATCTGAGTTACATCATTCATAACGACCAGGACGCCGATTTGATCTTCATTTGAATCCCGCAGAGAGGTACTGTGTAAATATATAATTCTTTCGCCTTCGTGATACAGCGTAATATCACCTTCCAGGTTGTCTGTGCTGGAAAGCGCCTGGTTTACAAATTGCTGTAATTCAGAATTTCTGATAACTTCTTGAATGCTGCGATTCAACATATGTTTTGGAGTTTTCTCAAAAATTCGAGCGGCAGCTTGATTAATGCTGATGATCCGTTCATCCTTATCGAAAGCAATAACCCCTTCTTCCATACTTGAGAGAACAGCTTCCAGCTCATTCCGCTGGTTGATAATCATCTTGATGCGATCATCAAGCTGGACCGCCATCTGGTTCAACGCATCAGCAAGACTCCCGATCTCTTGCAACTCGGTTTCCGGCAGGCGATGTGACAAATCTCCCCGTGCAAAATGTTCGGCCCCCTCTTTCATCTTTTCAATGGGCCGGCTGATTCGACGCGAAACATACAAACTGATTCCCGCGGCAACAAATGCAATCAACAGGCCTCCAAAAGCGATTTGGGTTTGGATGGACATAAGCTTTTCGTCGATGGGGGTAACCGGCAGCGACGTCCGTATGACAGCAACAATCCTTTTATGGTCCGTTAAAGGAACGGCAACATACATCATTCTCTGCTGAAGCGTGATGCTGAATCTTATGGATCTTCCCACGTTCCCTTTTTTGGCTTGGATCACTTCGGGGCGCAAGGCATGATTATCCATTCTGTCCGGATCATCATGGGAATCCCCGATAACCGTCCCGGAGGGGAGAATTACGGTAATACGGGTTGTTGAAAGTTTTCCGAGTTCTTTACATAACGCATCCACGACTTTGGTATCCATGGGATCTAAAAACTGGATTATCTGTTTTTCCAAAAGATATGCTCTGGCCCGAAGATCGCCGGCGATCCGATCCAGGTAGAATTCTCTAAATGAACTGCCGGCGTAGATCGTAACGGCAACCAGAGAAATGAGTGTAATCAAAAGATAAGAAGGATAAAGCTGCCAGAGCAACCGTTTCTTTTTTTTCATGGTTTTTCTCTAAATCGATATCCAACACCCCTGACGGTTTCGATGTATTTTCCGAAAGGCCCTAGTTTTTTTCTTAATCCCACAACCTGAACGTCCACGCTGCGGTCGGTGACCGGGTAATCATCGCCCCGAACCGCTTCTACGATTTGATAACGTGTAAAAACCCACCCCGGCCTTTTGGCAAGGTAATGAAGCACCTGAAATTCAGTATAGGTTAATTCTACAGGCTCACCCTTAATCAAAACTTCACGTCTTCCAGGATGGATTATAAGTTCATTTATTTGAATCACTGAGGTATCATCAGGCGGTTCTATCGGTTTTTTCCTACGTAAAACAGCCCGAATCCGTGCAATAAGAACACGTGGGCTGAACGGCTTGGTGATGTAATCATCCGCTCCCAGTTCTAATCCGGTAACGATATCCGCTTCTTCACCTTTTGCTGTCAGCATGATGATGGGGATATCTCGGGTTTTTGAATCTCTTTTTAAAACTTTTGCGACTTCAAGACCATCTATTCCGGGAAGCATAAGGTCCAGAACAATTAGATCCAATTGCTCAGATTTTGTTTTTCTCAGGGCCTTTTCACCGGAAGTAACACAGACAACCTTATATCCTTCCCTGTCCAGATTGTACCTTACCAATTCAAGGATGTCTTCTTCGTCCTCGACAACCAAGATCAGCTCTTTTACCATGATATAATTCTTTCTAAATGTCCCAAAACCGTCATGCCTGACTTGATCCGGCATACAGAAATAATTGAAGATACTCGATTTCAGCTTGGCCGTCATCCCGGACCCCGATCCGGGACGGAATGACAACAAAAACGAATTCCCGATTTTTTACGAAGCCGTCAAAATTAAATTTTATTATAATATAAGCATATTAGCATTTGGTTAGAATTGTGTAAAGATTTTGTTAATTTTAATACTATTAACCATATGGTGGGTGCCCATATTTAAGATTGATTTGCACAATGTGCCATGATATGTGCCCGTACATTGAAAATATTGGCGGGCCTGAATCGACCGATTGCTGCTAATTTGATATAACATATTAAAATTAAGACAAATTAATAATGCCTCAAGAATTTTACGTTCTGATTATCGGTTATGTGTTTGGGTTTTACATGGCTTGGAACATCGGCGCCAATGATGTTGCCAACTCCATGGCTTCCTCTGTGGGTGCCAAGGCAATAACAATTCGCCAGGCAGTTTTTCTTGCAGGAATATTGAATATAGTGGGTGCCGTGTTTATCGGCGCCCATGTTACCAATACTATTCGCAAAGGGATTGTTTCAACCGAAGTTCTAACCGATCCGCACCTGGCCCTTGTCGGTGCATTTTCAGCCCTTCTTGCTGCCGCCCTTTGGGTCAGTTTTGCCACATGGAAGTCATTGCCAGTTTCCACAACCCATGCTATTGTGGGCGCTATGATAGGCTTTGGTATTATGGCCGGCGGTTTCTCAGTAATCAATTGGACCAAACTTGTTGCTGTTGTAATAAGTTGGGTTATTTCCCCTGTATTTAGTATTATCATTTCTTTTTTTATGTTTAAACTTATCGTAAAATTAATTCTATCTAAACAAGATACTTTTAGCCACGCTTTGAAGTTGTCGCCTTTTTTTATAGGCGCAACCTTTTTTGTTGTTGTATTGTCATTTCTGTTTAAAACCCCTTTGGGAAAAAAACTGACTCTTGGGCCCTATGCTTCAATGCTTGTTGCATTCATCTTGGCAGTCTCTTTTGGACTCGTCGGAATGAAGGCTTTAGGATGGTTTATTAAAAGACGGGAAGGCGGAGCAGAGGCAATCTTCCAACGCATACAGGTCGGAACAGCCTGCTATGTTGCCCTGGCACAAGGAGCAAACGATGTAGCCAATGCTATAGGTCCTCTTGCCGTAATTTATTTTTTGGTAAAGACAGGCAGTGTTGGCGCTACGGTGCCGGTGCCTGTTTTTCTGTTGTTGTTCGGCGGTATCGGTATTGCCTGTGGAATCGGAATGGCAGGGCACCGTGTCATGGAAACCATGGGTAAAAAAATTACCGCTCTCAGCAATACACGAGGTTTTTGTGTTGAATTTTCGGCGGCAACAACAGTTCTTGTGGCTTCAAAAATGGGCCTGCCCGTTTCAACAACCCATGCTGCCGTGGGCGGCGTCCTGGGAGTCGGCCTTTCCCGCGGAATTGAAGCGGTCAATTTTGGCATTATTTATAAAATTATGTTATACTGGGTGTTAACCGTGCCCGCTGCTGCGGTTACCAGTATGGTGATATTTAAAATACTACAATTCTTTTTATAAAAGGAGATGGCTATGCGCATACCATTTTTTAAAATGTTTATGACTTCACCATTTGAAGGTCTTCAGGAACATGCTGAAAAAGTCAAAGAATGCGCCTGGTCTTTCCAGCAAGCCATGGAGTGCTATTTTGCGGCCAAATGTAAAACATTCGAAGAATTCAGACAAGAAGTTATTCAGATAGAAAGTCAAGCAGATGTCATCAAGCGCCGTATCCGTGGGCATATTCCAAAGGAAACCATGATGCCCATATCTAATTTTTTGTTGTTCAGGTATTTAAGGGAACAAGATGGTGTTCTTGATGCCATGGAAGATACACTCGACTGGGTTTCCTATAGAAGCACAACAAAAATTCCTCCAAAGCTTGAAAAGGACTTTGCTCTGCTGGTCGATGCAGTTATTGACCCCATTGAGCAGTTGACCACGATGGTTGCTGAAGCAAGAGAGTACTTTGGAAATTATTCCGAGAAACAGCGGGTGGTGGTCAAAGATATAATCCACAGTCTGCATGAGCAGGAAAATGTAGCCGATGAATTTGAAGACATTATTAAGAAAAAGGTCTTTAACATGGAGGACGATGCTGTTTCCATATTTCATTTGGTCAGGCTGGCTGAAACAATAGGCTTCATCGCAGATCATGCACAAAATGCCGGTGATATGATGAGAGCAATGATTTCCAGATAGCACAGTAAAATGCTTAGGGTTCGCGAAGAAATAACTTTACATTTTCAGGAGTCGAGGCGCCCGCATGG
>CAZKDT010000271.1:0-4587 GCA_964551515.1 uncultured Desulfobacteraceae bacterium
AACCTATGCTTCGAGAAGGCTTCACCACGCCCGATAATGTCCAAAAAAAAGATCTGTCTTTCAATCATGTTACGAGATCTGAATTTATGAATTGTGCTTGAAATTGTGTCTTTTTGTGTCTGTAAATAATGTTCCTGCTTTTGCGCTGCAAGTTTCAAATCCGCATCATTTACGATATTGTATCTATCGAATACTGACCTTGTCTTATGTCCTGAAATCTTCATGGCTACACCTTCAGGGATTCCAGACCTAATCATTTACTGTGGTTTTGGGTTAGTAATTTATTAAATTCTTATATTATATTATTTAAGAAATCAAGAAAATAATGGTTGAAGATTTATTAAAAATGATTTATCTAAATTCTATGCCAACCAAAAAAGATATATTAAATTTTGCTGTTAATGCAGACCTCATGAAACGCCTAGATGATTTCCGCTTTGAAAACCGTATTAACACCCGCTCTGAAGCCATTAGACGTCTTTTAGATGAGGCCCTGAGAAAATACGAAAAGAAGCCCAATAAATAAGGAAACGCCTCTCCATGGCAGAACCCGAAGAAACCACCATTGGAGACCGGATAAAATTCATACGCGGCTCTCTTTCAAAAATCGAATTTGCTGGGACATTAGGTACTACCAGAAACACTTTTTTAAATTATGAAACCAATAAAGCCTTGCCAGACTTTGAAAGACTTCAGATAATGCACAAGAAATTTAAGGTTAATATAAACTGGCTTCTTGCAGGTGAAGGCAAACCCTACCTTAAACGGTTACAGGCTCCGCCAGATATAGAAACCCGAATCATCAAAATGGAAGCCAGAATATCGGCATCAAAACCATTCTCACGGCAAAATTCTCTAAGAGTCTTGCCAAGACTCTTCCCTCCTTTATTCTACACCATTAGTTTACGATTCCCTAGTGTGTTGTAACATAATATACAACGTTGTATATTATGTCAGAACATTTTTTTTAAAATTTTTAAATAGTGGTGGTGGAAACTGGATGGCTGACATTTCTAAAAAAACTGCAGATGGAAAGAAAAGTTTGTGAGGAATATAAAAAAATGTAACCAAGCAAAATAATATTTCTCATAATAGAAAATCTCAAAACCCGGTTTCACCTTTCGGAGACCGGGTTTTTTTATTTGACATGATTTTTATCGTGGCGGTTGGAAATAGGGTTGGAAATTGATTATTCAGGAATAAAAAATGGGTTATAGAAATTTTATAACCCATTGAAATAATTGATGGTGATCCCACGGGGAATCGAACCCCGGTTACCGGCGTGAGAGGCCGGCGTCCTAACCGCTAGACGATGGGACCCATAAAAAGCAACAGATCAAACATAAATATAGAAAACAAAAGTTATTGTCAAACACTATTTGAGACCGTTAAAAAACGCTTTTTTCAACGGTCACTATTGGTTGACGGATCATCAGCCCCCGGCTTTTTGCCTTTTCTGAATCCAAAAATCAGATACACAAGCCATCCAATAAACGGAATAACGGCAATCAAACCCCAGAGCGCTTTTTTCCCAATGGTACCGAAATCCTTGCGAATAATATCGACAATTGCAAGAACCGTGAGTAAATAAAAGAAAACAGTGATTTTTATCCATACGGTAACGGTTTGTATGTCCAATTTTATCCTTTCATATTTGTAAACGTTCAGCCACAAAGACACCAAAGATTATAATATAATTCTTTTAATGCCATTTTTGATGAACTCGTAAACCGTCAGGTTTTAGATTCCAACAGCGCGGCAACCTTTAATACAGCATCCACATACTGAGGACTGTGGTTGTAATGATAGATAACGTCGTACGCACTTTTTTTAGGTATTCCCTTATGCCAGCCGTAATGTTTCAAGTAGCTTGCAATACTTGTTATGGCATCTGCATGGTTAAACAGATCTACACGCCCGTCATTGTTGCCGTCTTTGGCAAAGGCAAGAATGTTGCTCGGCATGAATTGAGCGATTCCCATGGCCCCTGCATAAGATCCGTTAATACGTACGGGATCAATCTTTTCCCTTGCAGTGTATGTTAAAAACGCCTTGAGTTCATTGTAAGCCCATTTGGATTTTCTTTGCGCCCAGTTTTGGAATTTTTTCTTTGTAAAATCAGTGGATTTTGAAACCTTTTTCCAAAACATATTCCGGACATCCGGGTCCTTAAGTGACGCCAGGGTCGAGAGCATATTCAACACGGAAGGTCCTCCCAAGATTTTCCCAAGCCGGGTTTCGATCAGGATGATGGCTGTAATGATTTCTTGGTTTACGCCGTATGTTCTTTCCGCTTTTAACAGATCAGGCTTATGTTTGGCCATATATTTACGGGATTTGCGGATGTTTTTGGGTAAAGAGAACTGACCATAATTTAGCACGGATTCACGGTGGGATAAAAACCCGGACGCTTTTTTTGTTTCAAAATAAACTTTTAGATTGCTGTATAGCTTGATTATCATATTTTTATCAAAACCATCCTTTATGAGACTCTCTTGAAGGGTATCGAAATAGGCATGGTTGTTTTTTGCATGGACCGAGGTTTGGACAAAAAAAAAGAATACCATTAACAACAGAATAGACATAAAGACAATATTTTTGGTTGGGGTCATTTTCTCTGAGTTTATCTGACTATGGCTTTTGGCCTTTTTAACTAAATTGAGCGATTTTCAAGTTTGCCGCAGATACAAGGAAGATGTCGTTCCGCTATAGTGTACTATGCGGGATGGCATCTGACGCCGTAGATGCGGTAAAATTTGAAACGCTCAGATTAGGTTATTGGGACCTTACTGCCCCTGCGCTTTGTAAATGTGGTTAAATAGTTATATCCGGCTGAAAGAACCAGGGGCAATGCACGGTCATAATGTTGTCCGACATGGGCCGGGGTATGGGCATCCGACCCCAGAGTCATACGGATACCTATCTCATGGCATTTTGTGATCATCTCCGGAGAAGGGTAAGGTTCCCGGACCGGATGATTATATCCACTGGTATTGAGTTCTACGCACAGATTCTTTGTTTTTATTTTTAACAATATTTCGTTAAATTCTTTATCAAAGGACCTTGAAGGCTTTCTGCCGAATTTTTTTATCAGGTCGATATGGCATATCACATCGAAATAATTAAAATCGAGCATTTTTTCGAGTTGCTCATAATAGAGACCATATACATAATCAGTGTTGTTTTCCCCACGTCTCCAGGCGGAACTCCCGCTTACAATATTCAGTCCGCCGGGAAAATGTAGTGCAGACGCCACAACATCAAAGGCATATGTGCCGACAATTTCCTGGAAAAGGTCTGTATAGGCCGGATTAAAATCGATCTCCAGGCCGGCTTTGATATTTATCGCTTCTTTGTATTGTTGCTTTAGAAGCTGGACGGCCTGAAAATAATAAGAAATCTCACCCGGAGCCATTGAAAGCCCCTTTTCGGATTCCTGAAGAGTCAGATGATCCAGAAAACATATTTCATTCATGCCTAAATTGATAGCGCTCCGTATATAAGATTCCATAGAACCTTGGGCATGATTGCAAAGCAGCGTATGGATGTGGTAGTCGATCATTGTTCACATTAAGATTGATGAATTTGTAAAAATCTAATTCATCAAGCACTTGAAGAAGTAATCCTTTGTTTTACTTACAAACTGTTGGAGCAATAGCAACTCTCATTATGGCGCCAAGTTCATTTCCAAATACCGTTTGAGTAGCATTTTGCCACGATTTTTCGCGGCTGGAAAGCCGCTCTCACAGGGATATCTTTTCAAAATAAGAATTGCTATTGGAGCAAGACTCTGGTTGATCAGATATAGATGACATGATATGAATTAAATTGCAAGTTGGTTTGCTTCGCTCACAATTTTAACCAACTATCGATGTTTGAAGTATAAATTGTATGGGGAAAAAAATCTCAAAAACCGTATTTTGCTGCCAGGCATGCGGCTATCAAACGCCAAAATGGATGGGCAAATGTCCTGATTGTGGGGAATGGCAGAGCTTTGTTGAAGAAATTAAGTCGGTTAAACCGGGTCAAGGGGCCATGCGGAGTCTGTCTTTTCCTCAAACACAACCGGTTCCAATTGATTCTGTTAAACTTGAGCAAGAAGATCGTTTATTGACCGGAATCGGCGAATTTGACCGGGTCCTGGGGGGGGGCCTTGTTTCCGGAACCCTTATTCTGATCGGCGGAGACCCGGGGATCGGCAAATCCACCCTGATGCTGCAAGTTCTGAATGGTCTTGCCGGAGCAAGGCGTAAAGTATTATATGTTTCAGGGGAGGAATCCATCCGGCAGATAAGAATCCGAAGCCAGAGGCTGACTGCCACCGGTTCTGATTTGCTTGTGGTTTCCGAAAACGATATGGATTCGATCCTGTCCATGGCGGATTCGGTTCAACCGGATGTCATGGTAATTGATTCAATCCAGACCATGTTCAGTGCGGACCTGACCTCCGCTCCCGGGAGTGTCACCCAGGTTCGGGAGTCTGCCATGCAGCTGATGCTCCTGGCTAAAAGGACCGGAACTCCTATTTTTCTGGTGGGACATGTAACCAAAGACGGGGCTATCGCCGGTCCCAGGCTTCTGGAACAT
>CAZKDT010000272.1:0-4585 GCA_964551515.1 uncultured Desulfobacteraceae bacterium
ATCTGTTCGGATAATAGTTAAATTCATAAATAGCCCCAACGGGGCGAGACATACCAGCCCAGGGCACCGCCCTGGGAAACAAATTCAATTGGATTAAGCCCTGAAAGGGCGTGATATTATACGAACAAGCTACAGACAGTTTATTTTATGTAACGCCCTTTCAGGGCTGATATTGTTGTGAAATTCTCACCCGGGGCGTAGCCCTGGACTGGTATGTCTCGCCCTTTCAGGGCTCAATAAAAGGTATCAACTCATTTGCGAAGCACTATAATAACCCGCAATCCCGGACCAAAATTCAAGGTTCTTCCTGCATGAAAAACCGGCAAACCTTTATTGAGTGTAAACTTTTGTCGTAACCCTTCACGACCTCGTTCCAATGCTCCGCGTTGGAATGTATTTTGAAAAACTCTGCGTCGGCCTGCACCGAGATCGTATGTTTTTTCAGAGCTCTTTCACGAATATTTTCTCTGCTCCCTTTGCAGTAAACAATAAAAACGCCTTACTCCAAACAGAGGGCAAGCATATCGCACCAGTCGGGGCACGTAAGTCCAAAGACCTTTTCTAATTTTTCCGTGGACAAATGGGTATGCAGCGGTCTTCTTGCCGGCGTCGGGTATTCGCTTGTTGCAATCGGTGTTATCCTGGGTTGTTTATCACCCTGAAGAGGGCCGGTGATATTAAATATTGCACGGGCAAAGGCATTCCATGACGTGCTGCCGGCCGCACACAGGTTGTAAAGGCCGCTGGTTTCCATAATGTTCGGGGGGCCGGACAAATGGGGCAAGCAGGACCGGGCCAGGATTTGAGCCGTGATTTCGGCGATCGTCCGGCTCCAGGTGGGTGCGCTTATCTGGTCTTTTACGATTCGCAGCTCATCACGCTCTTTTGCAAGCTTCAGCATTGTTCCAAGAAAGTTATTCCCCCTCGCGCCATAGACCCAACTCGTGCGAAAAATATAATAGGGCACGTCCGCGGCCTGAACAGCCTGCTCTCCCGCCAGCTTACTCCGGCCATAGACATTAACGGGATTGGGGGTGTCTTCTTCTGTATAAGGCGCCTTTTTCGTGCCGTCAAAAACATAGTCTGTAGAGTAGTGAATAATGGCAGCATCAATACGTTTTGCTTCTTCAGCCATAACACCGGGAGCAGCGCCGTTTACCGCAAAAGCAGGCTCAGGTTCCGATTCCGCCTTGTCAACGGCAGTATAGGCGGCCGCATTCACAATAAGGTTCGGCTTAAGATCACGAATAGCCGAACGAATCGAGTCAGGATCTGAAAGGTCCATCATACTGCGGTCCAATCCGGCAACATGGCCTATGGTTGCAAGACTGCGCATCAATTCCCAGCCTACCTGGCCGTTCTTTCCGGTAAGAAGGATTCTCATTATTCAAATACCTCTGCTTCCTTGAAGAGGCTTCCTTTCATGTCCTTTTCGGCTAAAATCGGCTGACCCTGAAGCGGCCACAGGATATTTAAGTCAGGGTCGTTCCACAAAATGCTTCGTTCATGTTCCGGCGCATAATAATCCGTGGTTTTATATTGAATTTCGGCATATTCCGAAAGTACAAGAAAACCATGGGCAAAACCGGGCGGTACCCAAAGCATACGTTTATTATCAGCGGAGAGCCTCTCGCATATCCATCTGCCGAAAGTCGGCATACTCCTGCGGATATCTACCGCCACATCAAATACCTCGCCTGCTATGGCCCGCACAAGTTTCCCTTGAGGCTGTCTGATCTGGTAGTGGAGACCGCGCAACACATTTTTGCCCGAACGTGAATGGTTGTCCTGAACAAAAGGAGTTTTGACTCCTGTCATTTCTTCAAAACTACGCCGGTTGTAGCTCTCAAAAAAGAACCCGCGCTCATCACCAAAAACCTGTGGCTCAATAATCAATACATCAGGTATAACGGTTGGCATCACATTCATGGGAATATCCTTTCATCGATGATCTGTAAAAGATATTTGCCGTATCCGTTCTGTGCCAGCGCTCGCGCCAGTGCTTTCAGTTGTCCCGAATTAATATAACCCATACGCCAGGCGATTTCTTCCGGGCAGCCGATCTTCAGGCCCTGGCGGCGTTCATTGATATCGATAAAGCGGGCCGCCTCCATCAGAGAATCATGTGTTCCCATATCCAGCCAGGTGTACCCCCGCCCGAGGACGGATACTTCAAGTTTGTTCATCTCGAGATAGCATTTATTGACCTCTGTAATTTCCAGTTCGCCCCTCGCAGACGGTTTGATCTTTGCTGCGATATCAACGACCTGGTTATCATAAAAGTACAGGCCGGTAATTGCAAATCTGGATTTGGGCTTCGCCGGTTTTTCTTCCAGCCCGACAGCCAGGCCGGTGTCATCAAACTCCACGATGCCGTAACGTTCCGGGTTCTGCACAGGATAGGCAAATATCGTAGCGCCTTCGGTTTTGGAAGATGCCTGTTGCAGTTTGTTTGAAAAACCATAACCATGGAAGATGTTATCCCCCAACACGAGAGCGCAGGTGTCAGTCCCTATGAACTCACGACCGATAATAAATGCCTGGGCCAGGCCGCCCGGTGACGGCTGAACAGCATATGAAAGATTCAATCCCCATTGCCTGCCGTCTCCCAAAAGCTGCTCAAAACGGGGAGTATCCTGTGGTGTGGAGATAATAAGAATATCCCGTATCCCCGACAGCATAAGAGTTGACATGGGATAGTATATCATCGGCTTGTCATAGACCGGCAGCAACTGTTTGGATACCACCTGTGTAGCGGGATAAAGCCGTGTGCCGGAACCACCCGCAAGAATAATTCCTTTCATTTTTTCCTCCTTGAACCGTAATTTTTTGTAATCCAGTTTTGGTATGAACCGTCTGTAGAATTCTTTACCCACTCAAGGTTGTCAAGATACCAGGAAATGGTTTTCCGTATGCCGGTTTCAAAACTTTCCTTTGGGATCCATCCTGTCTCTCTTTTGATTTTGCCGGCATCGATCGCATAACGTCTGTCATGGCCGGGACGATCTGTTACAAAGGTGACCAGATCGAGATATGATGATTTGCGGGCATGTCCATCCTGATCCGCCTGTAATTCATCAAGGACGGAACAGATTGTTTGGACTATTTCTATATTGGTTTTTTCATAATTACCTCCGATATTATACACTTCTCCCGGCCTTCCGTGTGCCAGAACCGTGCGAATGGCTGCACAATGATCTGTTACATAGAGCCAGTCCCGGACATTTTTTCCATCGCCGTAAACAGGCAGAGGTTTATTGTTAACAGCGTTCAGGATCATAAGGGGAATAAGTTTTTCCGGAAACTGATAAGGGCCGTAATTATTTGAACAGTTTGTGATCAGCGTCGGCAGTCCGTAGGTATGATGATAGGCCCTTACGAGGTGATCTGAAGAAGCCTTTGAAGCGGAATAGGGACTGTTGGGTGAATATGGGGAAAACTCGGAAAATGGGGGATCATCAGGCTCAAGTGAACCGTAAACTTCATCGGTTGAGACATGTAACAAACGGAATTTGCTCTGCTCTGATTCGGGAAGCCCCTGCCAAAAGGCCCGCACTTCTTCGAGCAGATGGAACGTACCGACTACATTAGTCTGAATGAAATCATCTGGTCCATGAATAGAGCGGTCCACATGGCTTTCCGCTGCAAAATTGATAATTGCCCGTGGCTGATGATTTTCGAGAAGGTCACGAATCGACCCGCGGTCTGCAATATCACCATGAACAAAGATATGCCCTGGATTGTTTTTTATGCTTTCCAGACTGGACAGATTTCCGGCATAGGTGAGCTTGTCCAGATTGATGACCGGCTCATCAGATTGTTTCAGCCAGTCAAGCACGAAATTGGAACCGATAAAACCTGCTCCGCCTGTTACTAAGATTGATGAAGATAATAATTTATTATTATGCATATTATATCCTGTTGGGTAATAATTCAGTTTTGAAAATTACCTCTTTGATTATAAATAGTTTGACCTGTGCGGTTAGCTTTTAGCTGTTAGGAACGGGAGATAAATAAGTTGAACAAAAATTGACAGGATTTTTTGTTGTATTCAAGGCGCGGGGAGCGAGCGTAACGGGTTATGTGATCGACGAGCAACAAGGAAGACGGCAAAGAAAACATTAATTTGTTCAAGTTATTTATTGTGCATTTCTTAGCTTTTGGATAAAACCGTTCAACATCCTCTTTACTTCAGACCTGTTGATTAAGTTCTCTGAAATCCCTTATTTCCACCCCTTTTCAACGCTAATGGCTAACAGCACAGGTTGAGATAGTTGTAACCGTTCACGAAACGTTGAAATTAGAAAAACAGACATCCTTTAAACCTGATTTACGCTTTGTAGATGTTGCTTTTCGTCTGGTTCCCATTCTCCAGCGTAAAAACCCGTATGGTATGCATTCCCACGCTGGAGCGCGGGAACGAGAAACGTTCAAACTGTAAACTATTTTTTGAACTTATTGAAGGATGCCCAGGAATCCATAAGTTATTACCCTGAATATTGAACTATTACCTTCTGCCTTCTGCCTTAAAACCTGTGAACGGTTACCTTATTTTTTACCGGACCCTAATGAGGACAAAAACTTT
>CAZKDT010000273.1:0-4576 GCA_964551515.1 uncultured Desulfobacteraceae bacterium
GTAGTTTCCAGCACCAATATCTCCAACAAAATTGGGTATAATAGTTTTTAATTTTTCTAAGAATTGGCTTAAAGAGATATAATACCTATCATTCTCTTTTTTTCTAAAATCAACAATTAGACATGGCATAAAAATAAAGAAATCTCGTAAAAATGTTTTAATGTTGATCTTAATATTTTTAAAGATGGTCCGGCGCCTTTTTGTCTACTGTAAGAACGTTTTATTACAGGACCTATTTGAGGTGATTGAGGACCGCTCGGTTTATTAAACGGCAAGCGTATTGCTGAGTTTCCTTCCAAACTGCCGATATCAGCACTTTCTAAAAATGCAACAGTGTCATCATCAGGATAGGCGCTTAACGCATAAAATTTCTTTATTTTACCCGCCGGTTCTACAAGATATGGAAAAAATTTTCCTGGATCATTCTCTTTTCCATTTATAAACCATATTCGCAAATCATCCGGCGGCGGTTTATTGCCCTCAAGTTCTTTCCATAAATGACAAAGAGCTAAGTTCTGCATAATTTCAAGCATTACATTATCCTTTCATCCAATCTTTATTTTTGCTCAATTTTCCTCACAGCCCCAAACCCCCTCGAAACCGATTTCCCGATGCCCAGATAATCCGGTATCAAAAAATTGGTTTTAAATATCCCGTTAAACGCTGCCATGCTTTTGCCTTTAAGGTTTACTTTTATTCCTTTTAACTTATGATTAATTTTTATTTTCTGGTTTTCTGAAAGCCAGCAGTCAAGATGCTTTGCCATGGACAAAATATTACCTGTCATTACCCTTTCCAAAATCCGGTTTTTTTCATTGCCGCCTGCCTCATTGTATTTTTTGAAGTTTTTCTGATTAAGCCCGATCCAGGGAGAAGCAAATTCATACATAAATATTTCATCTGAATATCCGAATTCGACTTCTTCTATTTTTAGATCTTTTTCAAAAACAGGGATAACACTATCTTCAATAACGATTTTATCGAGTTTCATAAAAATTTCAGAAAAAATATTTACCGCCCTGTCTGTTATCGCAATGATTGCAGACGTTTTATCAATCAGCTTGAACTGTATTAACGGATATCGGTATATCGGTTTTCCTGTTTTTAAATCATGATTGTGAATAAGATCATGATTTTTAAAAAGATTTCCGATAAAACCACGAAATTTATGTATATGCGATGCTCTCAAATTGACATTACTAAAACTAAGAGTTGCTTTTTTCATAGCACATCCTAAAAAAACATCATATAACTGTATGAATTATAAAACTATATTATCTGTTCATGCAAATTTTTAATCTGACCGTTTATATGAAAAAATATGCGTATGCATATATATACGCTTGCGTATATTATCCGGTATAAATGTAACCTGTACTATTTCTATCATAGGTTCTATCATCTTTTTGAAATTTTACCCACACCTTCAAGAATCCGCTTACTTTCCTCTGTAATCAAAACTTGAATCATATGGGGATAATTTTCAAACATAACCGTTTTTACAACACACCATCTTTGTCAGATAAGGACAATATGCCCTTATCTTTTTTCAGCGTAATTTGTGTAATCTGAACAATCTGTGGATTAGAAAAACTTAGCCAGAATTTCATCATTCACCAGCTTACGATCAAATCCCTGTCCTAGTACTTTGACCCGCCGGAAATCTTCCTGGCAAAACGGAAACAGGTAAACGCTGTCTTTTTCTTCATCAATGAGGCTTAGGCACTTTTCCCCTAACTCATCAAAACGATTTGATTGAAGTTTGCCTAAAAATACGCTTTTTTGGACCCTGATCAGCCCATATTTTTTACACGCTTTGGCTACCTTGGTTCGAGCTTTATCGTCTACAATGTCATAAAGAATCCACACAAGAACGGACATAGTTTACTCCGTACAACTGTTTTTTTATAACTCTGTATTTTTCATTTCAAAACCCATGGATAGAGTGAACCGGCGAATCGGTGAGACGGAGAATCGGGGAATCTGGGAATTCGTCCCTCTCCGTTTCCCCGTTTCTCCCCGTCACCCCTCACCGTTTCTTCCACTTCCCCTCACCGTCTCCCCGTTTCCCCATTACATCGGCTCCTAATTAGCCATTTATCTGCATCAATTATCATTTTTACAATCTGCCCCATGATTTGCTCATAGATTTCATCAAGGTCATGGCAGGTCTCGTCATTCAAATATTTACATCTTCTGGAAAATTCCACCCAAACTTGTGTTTCACATGCCTCGCTTTCTCCATCGCTGAATTTGGCTATAAAGGCCGCCTTGTATCGTCGTTTTCGCCACGCTTCAGCTATATTCGCACAAACCGAACGAGATGCACGTCGCATTTGGTCGACCATGGAATATTTTTCTTCAGGAGGAAATTGTTTGGTCAGATGAAATATTTTCATCGCGGCATCCATCCCATTTTGAAATACCCTTAAATCCTTGTAGCTTTTTATTCTTTCTCCCATTTTCCCCCTCTCCGTTTCCTCAATTCACCGTTTCACCGTTTCACCCTCTCACCGTTTCAATGATTCCCCGTCTCTACGTATCTCCGTTTCTCCCATTCACCCCGTCTCTGTCTCTCTTCAGGTCCTGTTATCAGCGTAATCGGCGTAATCTGTGGATCAGAATTCCTTAATCTCCAGCCAGTCCGGTCTTTTTTCCTCTTCATCGGTCAGAAGAATATTTGCCATCCTGTGGGCTTCGTGCTGGAGGATATGCCGGCGTTTGACGTTTTTTCTGCGATAGCGGACCGTTTCTTCCATGTGTTTGTTTATGGATTCCACAACAACGGGTTTTCCTTCTGTATTAAGTGAAACAGATTGTTCGTTGGCATCGAAATATTTATTTTTCATCTTTTTTCCGGTAAACAGGTAAACGGCTGTCTGTTCTGCATAAATTCGAAACGGTTCAATCAGGTCAAATACCAGAGATTTCTTGTTGTAATTATCGGTGTGAAGAAAGCCCACATATGGGTCGAGCCCTGATAGAATACAAGCCTTTTCCACCCGGCTGTAAAGGATACCGTAGCAATAATTCAAGACCGCATTGAACGGATCTTTGGCCGGACGCCGGGATCTGCCCTTGAATTGATATTTTTCAGGCATGAGTTTTGACAAGCATTGAAAATAGGCTCTACCGGAAGTCCCTTCCAGCCCCATCAACCGGTTTCGGACATCTTTAAGATCCTTCTCTTCTAAAACTAATTCTGACAGAGACTTCTCAATTAGTTGGATCGGATTTGTAAATAGCGAGACTTTGTCAGGACGGGCATGCATCAGTTTTTTCAAAAAACGGATCTGATTTTCCATTTTTTGACCGATCATATCAATGACAAGTTGCAGACCCAGCGGCTTTTCGGCAGCTTCGAGTTGTTTCCTGCGGATAAGGGCGGTACTGCCCATTTTCGAAAACCAGACACGACCCAGCGGATCTCCAAAGGAGTTAAGAAAAATGATATCAATGTTATGTTCCAAAGACAACACCACAGCCTGAGTTGAAATCATGGCTTGGTTTGAGATGACGATTGATTCAACCTTTAAGGGTGAAATGTCAAAGACTTTTTCTTTTTGCTTGAGCCTGAAACATTCGTTTTTCTGGGTTATAAAAGTTCCGGGGCTGTTAATGACAAGTTGCATGATGTTTTCCGATTAAAAAGAAAGAGGTCAAATTCTCTGCTTTCGCTTTTTGTAGCACAGCATTTTGTCAGATAAGGACAAACCAGAGAAAAAAATATAAAAAAGCAGGGAAAAAGAAATCGGGTCAGATACCGGATTAAGAATCAGTTCAGGATCTTTTTTAAAAAAACGAGTCAGCAGCAGATCAGAAGTGGTGTCGCATACGATGTCGAAATTCCCTTTTGTTTCCTGAAAGCCTCTTTTACCAGAATATATATTAAATTACAATCAGCCAAAAGTATGATTTTTCTAGTACTTTAGTATTAGATGGGGTAGGGGGTACTAGGAAATTTCTAATACTTTAGTATTAGATTTAGGTACGAGATTGTGTAATGTTGGGGTGTAAATCAAGATTGTTGTTTGCCAAGATTGCCGTGGCTATTTGGAGCCACGGTTTGTCAATATGCAAGAATCAGCGTTTTCCAACGGTCTTAATTTACACCCGATCAAATCCTTGACCTGGCCTTTTTAGCCGGCGGAAATCTTCCCGGCAATTGCTTGATAGATATAAACCCCCATGATACTGCCAAGTATGTCCGCCAGGATATCCATAAGATCAGCACTTCTGTAGGGAACAAAATACTGGTGAATTTCGTCACTGATTCCGTAAAGAGACGAACAAAGAACGCTGAGTATCAGCATGAGTTTTACATTATTTTTTATCCGCGATGTTTTAAATGCCCTTAAAAAAAGAGTGCCAAGAAGGGCATAGGCGACAAAATGGAGCATTTTATCAATGTGAGGCAATTCAGGGGTAGTTTTAATGGAAGGATACGAAGATTGAATGAAAATTATAAGACAGTAAATGATAATCGGAAACCAGTAAAATAGAAATTTTTTCAATTGAATTTTGATGAACTCGTAAAAAGTCCGATTTAGACGGTTTCGTAAAAAGTTCAAATTCA
>CAZKDT010000274.1:0-4557 GCA_964551515.1 uncultured Desulfobacteraceae bacterium
CATAACCCCGTCACCGGTCATCTCATTAACCGTGCCCTCATAATTGTGGACCTTGTGGATCAGAATCTCATAAACCTGGTCCATGATGCTGTATGCTTCTTCAGGACCAAGCTTCTCGACAAGGCCTGATAAGATTCAAATACTGTAACGGTTTTAAACTTTTTAAATCCTATGCATAGTGATGGTTTCTGGCGTAATTTCGACTGCTTATCAAAAAAATATAGAATCAAGAAAAATACAAAATAATGTAACGCCAATAAAAATTCTCAAATATTACAATGGATTCATAGATTTGTATGATTTTTGGTGGGATTATGCGATGGTGTTGATTACGGAAGAAAGCAGGATAGAGATAAGATACAATAGACCATCTACCGGGGTGAGCGGCATGATGGTCTACTGATGATACCTTGAAGGGCACACGCACTCTGAAGGGCACACGTAAGACCGGGTGATTCAGAGTTTATTGAGGCGGTAGGTCAGATATAAATTCCAGGGCGAGGTTGAGGTCCACAAATTTATAATTCAGTTCCTTTGCCCTGTCCCGACAGTCTGTACAGATTTCTTTAAATTTACGCATATCGCCTTTGACTGCCATATAAATCTGCTCAATGGCTTCTTGCTGGATGTCCTTGTATTCCACAATAAAATCTTCCACTATAATGGGGTATAAGACAAGGGTTTTCAATCGGCTGAGTATGTCGGGATGATTACGGGTCAAGTAAGTCCTGACCTTGGGCAGCCCCGCAAATATGATAGGAACCCGGGCATCAATGATCCGCTTGAGGTAAGGCCAGACCCGGGTATCCAGATCATTGGCCTCATCTATGATGATAAAGCAATTGGACAGGTTGCAGATCATTTTCAGATATTGGGGGGTTCGGCGGTAAGTTGCCGTGGTATCATAATTCAATTCTTTGAGGATGGAGGCCAGGGTTTCATGTATGTTGAACAATGACTCCACCCATACGGCGTGGAGTTTTTTAGGACGAAGCAACTCCAAAAAACGTGTCTTTCCTGCCCCAAAATCCCCTTCAATCAATACACTCTGCCCCCGGTAAATCCGGTTGTAGGTTGCCCCAAGGTAGGAGACCCGGCGTTTGTCACTGATAAAATCTTCTTTCATGTTAAATCTCCATGGGAGGCATAAGTGGCCACATGGTTCGAATTTACAGACTTTTGGCAATCAAGGATAAATGCATTGAATAGCGCCGTGCCTTTTCTGTCCTTGGGCTGTCTCATTTTCTTCATGTAGGCCATGTATCTTGCTTGATTATGATTAAAAATTCGTTTTATCTGGGCCAGAGTCATGCCTTTATGGTAGGTCTCAATCAATGTGGGCCGGTCAACAACCATGTTTTGGTGTTCCAAAAAATCTATGATTATAGAAAGTTCGTCGGGTTCGATGGATACAGGTTCAGGGGCCAGCGGTTTTTCAAAAGGCCGACGGGCAAGGGCTTCTCCCAAAAGAATGCCGTCCTCCCCATGTTCAAAGATAAAAAGTTTATCGTTATAGAGGGAGATTTTTACCGGCGTGCTTTTATGCCGGCTGAACAAATCGGCACCACTGGTCACATAGTAATCCCGGTTGGCATGCCGGATGATTTTATTTTTTGATACAGTGGCCTTTTTTTTCCTGAAGCCGTATTTCATATACGCCTGAACTTGATTCGGTGCAAAGGTAAGAGTACCGGTTTGTTTTGATAAGAATTCTCCAAACTTTTGGGCAGGAATCCATGCACTCATTTTGCCATTTTCGCTAAAATAATGCTTTGTGCGGTTATGCTCATTGCGGTATTCCTTTATTAAGGGTTCCAAATCATGAAGGCAGATATCAAGGCAGGTCACCGTGATCTTTTCTTTTTTCCCGTGATTGAAGATAAACCCTGGAACAGTCTTCACGATCCTGTCTTCAAAGGCTTTGATAATCCGTATCTCAAAGTAATGAAGGCTGCGGTGGGAAGACTCAAGATGGGCTTTGTCCTTAGGTGAATGAATTCTTGAAAAGTCCGATGCCATATAAAAGCCGCCAGGGATGGAATGCTCTATATTTAAGGCGTTAATCGGCCTTTTAAGGTTCAAAAATCCTTTGGCATTATCCGGCCTGATGCGGACTTTTTTCTGGGGGAACGACGTACTCAACAAAAAACGGGTAAACAGATCCACTGAGTTCAGGCTGCTTTCGGTAAAATAAGCTTGAAGGGTAAACATATACCGGGAACCGGTATCAAACATTTCAATCACCTGGGGCTTTTGCCAGTTACCGTTTTCATTCTTGATTTTCAAATATCGAAATCGACAGCCATCCACCTGGACCAGGTCAAATACTGGTTCCGGCTTAAAAGTGTATTTTTCCGGGACATCCCCTTCAAAGTCTGGTTTTTCAAGGAAAAATTTCAGGTTCTCCCGCTTGGCGCAGCGCCTGAGTGCCGCAAGGCTGATAGATCGGCCCAGCTCCTGTTCAAGCCAGTGGTGGTAATTTTTAATGGTTCTGGCCTTTTGTGTGATAAAAATAAATCCTTGTGATGAGGGGTCACAGGAGGCCTTGACTATTTCGATAAACCTTCTTTTGGTTTGATCATCTATGGAACGGGGCCGACCGCTGCATTTTCTGCCCTCCATGATTCCTTTTTCAGCCAGCAAAAGGGGAGCTGGGATAATGCCGGTTTTTTTGTATTGGTCTTTGTAATATTTTTTGGCCCTTCTTTTGGCAGACCCGGCCTTGTTCATGATTTTTTTATGGAGCAGCAGATAAAATCGGTCATCAATACTCAGGTTACGTGTAATCTTCAGGTTATCCATTGCCGGTCCCCTTGGATAGAATTTTTTCTCTTATGACCCGGTTCCACAACAATGCGGCCTGCCGGGAGGTCTGCTGCCAGTGATCGTGCTGGGCCATGCGGACCTGTTCCATCATCTGCTGAACAGCGGCCATGTATTCATCGCTGATCTGATCGGTCAGATCCACGGGGTCGTTTTTAGGTCTGACCTTCAGGTTATCCACCGTCCTGGTCCCAATAAACTTTTTAATGTTCAGTGCGGTGATTTCCATGCCGCTGTTTAAAAAACCTTGCCAGACCTTGCGTTGCTCAATGAGTTCCAATTGTGCCAGCGGTCGGACCTGGCATTCATTGGCAGGCAGAATGTCTCCAATTGGCGACAAATTACAAACAACCTCATAGGATTTAATCAGGCGGTAGGCATATGCTCTGCCCATATCCCACCGTGTCCGGGTATAGGCTTCAAATGTCTCAAAAAGGGCCAGTTTGTATAATCGATTTTTTCTGATCTCGTTCAGGGCCCGTCCGATGTCGCAAAAATGACCCTGGTTCCTGGCGATAACGGTTTCAAGGTGTGAGAGTCTATTCTGTTGCTCCATAGCTACCCTCCCTCATACCATGGGCCGGCCAATGCCGACCGCAAGTTTTGCAAGAGGCTGCGTGGGGGCAATTTCAATAAGGTTTTTTAAAAACTGAACACTGTCCTTAAATCCATGTCCCCTGACTTCCATGACCAGGTCAATGGAATTAAAATTCTTCTCGCACCGAAAGCATCTGGCCAGATTGGTGGTGGGGTTTACTGCGGTTTGAAATTCATTGCAAACCGGGCATAGAAAACGGAAAACACCGTCCCTTATTTTTGAGGGAATCTGCAATTGGTCTCTGATCAGCATATCCACCGGAATATTATTCCTTAACTCAAACAATTCTCGGGATGAAAATCTATTTTTCATGGGGCACCTCATTCTTAAATTTTTCAGATACCTTTTTTATACCACCGGCAATGGCCTGCTGTCAGTTGCCTCTTGAACAAATATCGGGATTACTCTGTCTGTATTCTTTTAATTATCAACGGGTTATGTCCATGATGTCTCTTGAAATCAAAAACCGATTACTTGGTTAGAATCCACCTGATATTACAATGACTTACTTCAACCATGTCTCTTAAACTCTCCTAATGATTAGTCCAGGCATTGACGGTATTATTTCATGTAAAGCCAGTGGGCCTGGCCCTGGTTTGATTTATAATTTGGGTAACCAGGTACTGGACGATAATCGCAGGTTTTATCCCATATTCAGTTGTGATGATTTCTATTGGCAAGACAGGTTTAGTCTGTGGCGGCAAAGACGTTTTAGAAGAATCCGGAACTGTTTTTGATCCTGTAGCTTTTTCAAGCTTCTTGCCCAGGTAATTGTTTTTGAAATAGGCTTTGTTCTTCTTATTCCAATCTGCACATTGCCTTCGATGGAGCTCGTTTTGGCAGTCTGGGCCGCATGTTTTCTGCCGTCCTTTTTGTCTGACGTCCGGCAAAAACCATTTCCGACAAATACAGCAGGGGCGCTTTCTACGTGATTTTTTTGCCATTCTTTTTCTCCAGAGTTTAAATCTGGACAAAATATACGTGTTGAACCTGTTTGCGTAAAATTGGCGGCGGGATAATGGCGGGATAATGGCGGGGTAAGCGGGGTATTATTTACTTAATTGGCGGGGTATAGCGGCGGGATATCTTACTGTTAGCTTATTTTGTCATTGATACGGGGGTATGGCGTTACACTT
>CAZKDT010000275.1:0-4550 GCA_964551515.1 uncultured Desulfobacteraceae bacterium
TCTGTATCCGTTTTTTTCTTGAATGGCGGCTCAGCCAAATAATCAATCCTAAAAAGACGACAAGCACCGGAAGTCCGGCGATATTAAAAGACTTGACAAATGTTTTGGCAGCCGCTCCGGTGTCATGTAACGGATTAAAACGAAGAATTTTGCTTCGCATAGTGGCAATATTCTGCCGCTGGTTCAGGGCATCTATGGTATTTAAAATAAACATGTCGTTGGGGCTGTTACCTTGAGGATCCAGAACCGTGTCCTTTAACATTTCCGACGAAGCCATCAAAAAGATTTGAGCGGGTTTGCCTTTTGATATAAAGCCGCCCCGGCCTTTTATTTTGGACATGTCAATGTTCTCTTTTTTAACTCCGGATTCAACGTCGTTTTCTTGGTTATTCTTGGTTTCCGTATCTGTTTCATTTGATGTTTTTTCAGGGATGGGTTTTCCCGCAAAATAACTGGGAAACTCTCCTTTAATAATATATGCCAATGGAAAACTCTGTAGTTCATCAGCAGACGGCGGGATGCTGAGAAACATAGGATTCAGTGTGATATTTTCCCGCATTTCCCATGATTTCTCCGAAGATGAAAACAGCTTCACGGGCGTTAACTTGTTTTTTGAAATCCGTTCTTCATCCAGTTCCAGAGGGGATATTTTAACAGCAACCAGACCATTGATGCCGTTCATAAATTTAAGGTTATGGTTGATGAATCTGTTTTTGATGATCGGGGCAAAATATATGGCCCTTTCCCCCCCGCCCATGCTCCCGGGAAGCCGCTGCTTATGACAATTTTCATCCATAACATACGATTTTTTTATATCGATTCCGTAATGAACCAGCAATTTGTTAAGACCGGTATCCAGGGGAACATAATTTGGCCCCCTGTTTAATCCAAAATTTTGCCGGCTGTTATCCCTGACCTCTTTGAAGGCATCTAGGAATAAGGCCAGGTTGGTTCCTCTCATCAGGGCCTGATCGATCTGGTAAAGCTCGTAATCGGAAAAATTTTCCGTGGGTCGTGCGATAACCAGACAATTAAAACTGCCGGGGATGGTCTGGTTTTTTAAATGGATCGGTTTGATGCTGTAAGTTTCTGATATCAGGTTCGCAAATGTGGATAGCGAATCCGGATTTTTTTGTCCCATTGGCGAAAAACTCGAAATCTCAAGTGTCCCGTGATCCGCAAGATATCCGAGATTTTGGTTGATATCCACAAGGGTTTCCAGATTGTCGTTGATGATTTCTTCCAATTGATCGAGGTCTGTTAGATTATACTGGGTTCCGATGATCGGTATCCTCAATACACTTAACAGCGGAATCTCCCGGACTTTTTCTTTATATTCCATGACAAGACCGATAATACCGCTGCCGGCTTGAATTTTACCCCCTGAGAGATCAGGCCATTTGAGGTGCATAAGGTTATATTTTTCCAAGGGGTGGTGATCAGTTTGCGTGGTAGATGGGTCGATATAAGCATATTCGAGTTTCCCGTAATTTTTGGAATTGATTTGGTTAATTATTTCTTTCACCTTGTCCGGATATTCGGGAAGTTTGCTAAGACCCATAAACGGTGCAACAGATTTTAAGGAAGAAGACAGAAACAGTTTGACCTGAATTTTATCCGCAAGCCTTAACAACACACTGATTTTATTGTTCAACTTCTGTATGGCCGTGGTCAATTTATATTCTAAACCATTGATGGTGGTAATTGTGGGAATTTTTTCAAGCATATCGCCGTGAATTAATACCAGGCCCATGTAAGCTTTTTTAAATTTTACTTCATCTTTTTCAAATGCCTGAATCTGAACCGGTTGAATACCATAATTATTGGCCAGTTTTTGATTTTCCTGTGCCAAAGGATTAGTTCCATGAGTCTCGGGGCTGACGTCATAAAACTTGTAATTAAAATACTTATTGGCATGAATCGCATATTCCTCAAGCAGATCATGAAGATATCGTTCCGTATTATTGTATGGCGCCGGCAGGTTTTTGGTAAAAAACACATTTATGGTTAAAGGCTCGGAAAGTGTGGACACCACCCTTTTGCTAACTTCAGATATGGAATATATTCCGTTTGATGTGAGATCTATCCTGAAAAACAGGGTCATGCCGGCCACATTGATGAGAATGATAATCACCAGATAAATAAAAAGCTTGATATATTTTGCATATGGTTTTTGCTTGCCCATGTTATTCTCCTTAATTTTTTTCTTGCATGACCAGATGGGTACCGTAAAGACCGATAAAGACCAAACTTAAAAAATAAATAATATCCCGAGAATCGATAATCCCCTTGGCGATGTTTTGGAAATGAAAATCAGCACCCAGATACCCGACAACTCCCAGTAGCGACCCGGGAAAGAAAAAAAGCATTTTGTCGATTAAGGTCAGCGTAAAGCAGATGGCCATGCCCACGATAAAGGCGATGATCTGATTGCGGGTCAATGATGATGCAAAAAGCCCCACAGCGACAAAAGACGCGCCCATTAGAAGAGCCCCCAAATAGCCTCCTGCCACGGGTCCCCATTCGAGTTGGCCCATAAAGGCGATGAATATGGGATAGGCAAAGGTCGGCACCAGGGCCGCGGCCACGAATAAAACACCGGCTAAAAATTTTCCCAAAAGGATGTCCTTAAACGTTACCGGCAGGGTGAGGAGCATTTCATAGGATCCTACGTTCAGTTCCTCGGAAAACAATCTCATGGTGATTGCCGGGATCAGGAAGGAAAAAGTGATGGGAAGCAGATTAAAAAAGTTTCTCAGGTCTGCCTGATTATAATAGAAAAAGGTTGTAAAAAAGAACCACCCGGTTACCAGTAGAAAAATTGATATAACGATATAGGCGATGGGGGATATGAAATAGTCCTTTAGTTCCTTATTGCAAATACGGATAACTTGCTGCATGTCAGTCCTCCTCGGTGAGCTCGCGGAATATGGTTTCAAGGGTTTTGGTTTCCTGATGAAACTCGATGAGAACCCAATCGGTTTGTTTTATGGCGTGATAAACCCTTTCTCTCAGGTCGGAAGCGGATTTGCAGGCAACTTGCACGCTAAGCGGGCCGTTTGGTTTTTCATTAATTTTTTCAATTCCTACCACGCCGTCAATTGCTCTTAACTTATCGTGTACATCTTGAAAGGTTGCCTTCAGAATATCTAAATGGATAAAATGAGTTTGACCCGCTGCTTGCTTGAGATTTTCCATTCGATCGTTTGCCACGATCTTTCCTTTGTCGATAATCACCACCCGGTCACAGGTTGCCTCAACTTCGCTCAGAATATGGGTTGAAAGAATTACGGTTTTTTCCTCCCCGATCTGCCGGATGATTTCCCGTATCTCAGCGATCTGATTGGGATCCAGGCCTGAAGTGGGTTCATCGAGAATCAAAATTTCCGGATCATCCATCATGGCGTGGGCCAGCCCCACCCGTTGTTTTAATCCTTTGGACAGTTCGCTGATTGTCCGGTGCATAATTTCATCCAATCCGCACAAATCCACAAGCTGCCGGATTCTGGAAATTTTCTTATCTTTATCCAGTCCCCTTAGTCCTGCAACGTAATCCAGATAGTCGTAAACCAGCATGCTGTGGTACAGGGGTGCGGACTCGGGAAGGTATCCCATCAGCTTTTTGATTTCCAGTAAATTGTTGTCAAGCTGATAGTCCTTTACGCTAATGGTTCCGGATGTGGGCATAAAATAGCCGGTCAGCATCCGCAAGGTAGTGGTTTTGCCTGCGCCGTTCGGACCCAGCAATCCTAAAATTTCACCTTTTTTAATGTCGAGAGTGATCTGATCCACAGCGCAGAAGTCTTTGTAATATTTACTTAAAGTTTCAATATGGATCATGGTTTCCCCTTTCTTTTTGGCAATTTTGTAACAAGTCGGTTTATTTAAAATGTCTTTAAAAACTTTTTACGAATTCATCAAGCTTAAAATTTAGGATAAAATAATTGAGGGTTCGGTGTTTTTTAATCTAACCGCTCCATGAATAATCCGCAACTACACCGTACAAACTCATGCACGAGGGCTCGTAACGAAAAAAACAGCGTATCCATATCCAATGCGGGCTACGCCCGCAACCCAAGGGCTGAAAAACTACTTTCACAAAAAACCGCCAAAACCCATATTATATGCGGAGTTTCGGGCATGTCAAAAAATTTTCTTGTTTTTTGTGACAGGGTTTTGAGCAATAAGGTACTAAATAAATCGGTTAGGCAAATAACATTTTTTATCTTTTCCTTATAAATTCATAAAAGCGCTGTTCTTTCGCAACGATCCCTAATGCATTCAAACAGTGTACAATGTCGTTGCGGATCATTCATTCCGGTTAGTCTGTGGCTCCAGCCCTTTCAAGGTAGTACTTCATTTTGCCCTGAGGAACCTGGTCCTTTGGGGCTCCGGCTCCGCTTCTCTCCGAGGCGTAGGATCGTGCCTTTACGAGCCGGAGGCCAGCCCGTAGGGCTTACAGGCCGGAGGGTAGAGTCTACAGCTCGGAGAGAGGGTAGAGCTTACGCCTCGGAGAGCCAGGTCAGAGTTTTCCGGCTCTGCCTTGGAGT
>CAZKDT010000276.1:0-4535 GCA_964551515.1 uncultured Desulfobacteraceae bacterium
CACACGGCTCGCGGTTGTATATGCCGATTTATGCGGCCGGCCGGATAGGAAGTTAGAATGTTTGAAGATAAAAAAGTGATTGTTGTCATGCCTGCATATAATGCGGCAAAGACCCTTCAAAGAACCTGGGATGAAGTCATGGAGCAGAGAATTGTTGATCTTGTGGTTTTGGTCGATGACGGCAGCCGGGATGAAACCGTGTCCATCGCAAAAACACTTCCTCATACTTTGGTATATATACATGAGAAAAATTCAGGGTATGGCGCCAACCAGAAGACCTGCTACAGACTTGCCCTCGAAGCGGGTGGCGATGTCATCATTATGGTCCATCCGGATTACCAGTATACACCGCGGCTTATTCCTGTCATGGCTTCCATGATCGGGAGCGGTCTTTATCATTGCGTGCTGGGTTCAAGGATTCTTGGAGGCTATGCTTTGAAAGGAGGCATGCCGGTCTGGAAATACATCGCAAATCGATTTCTTACTTTTGTTGAGAACTTGCTGTTGGGAGCAAAACTTTCAGAATATCATACGGGATACAGGGCCTTTTCCCGCGAACTTTTGGAAAAGTTGCCGCTCGAAATAAATTCTGATGATTTTGTTTTTGACAATCAGATACTGGTTCAGATTGTCTGGTCCGGCCATGCCATTGCCGAGGTGAGTTGCCCGACAAAGTACTTTCCTGAAGCCTCATCAATTAACATGGTTCGAAGCATAAAATACGGTTTTGGGTGTTTAATGACGGCTTTGTTATTTCGGTTGACAAAAATGAAAATCATAAGCTCAAAGTTATTTCCCAGATAATAGAATCTTGAGGTCTATAAAAAACTGAATATGCTTCCTGAAACCTGAAACCTGAAACCAAATAGTCATGGCAATCTTAGCAAACAACGGCCTTGATTTACACCCTATCATCTGTGTATATCTGCGAAAATCCGCGTTCTATTTAACTTGACGACATATCCTGAATATGTATAATAGATATTGAATAAATTTAATCAACATCTATTGCAAATTTTAAGATTAAAAAAATATGGATATTCGCTTTTCTCCGCATAATACTCATTTGGAAAACAGGTCTTTATTTTCGAGCCTTGATCCTCATCTGAGACAGCTTAAGAATCAAGCGCTTGTTTATCGCTTCCCGCTTCTTGACCGTCTTACACTCAAAACCCCCGGTATTTATTCGATCAGCGGTGGACGGCAAATTGGTAAGACGACGCTGTTAAAGCAGTGGATGGCAGAGCTTCTTGAAAAAAATATCGATCCTTCCAGGATAGTCTATTTCACCGGTGAACTTATAGACGACCACCATTCTCTTGTAAGGCTTATCACAGAAACGGCTAGGGATATGCCTGACAACGGGATGTGCTATTTGCTGCTTGATGAGGTTACATATATCCGCGGTTGGGACAAAGGGGTAAAGTTTCTGGCCGATGCCGGTATCTTAGAACATATAATATTGATGCTCACCGGTTCAGATACAGTGCTCATCAAAGAAGCGCGCATGCGGTTTCCGGGTAGGCGAGGGGAAGCAGAAATCGTCGATTTCTTACTCCACCCCCTTAATTTTTTTGAATTTATCAACTTAAGAAAACGTTTTTGCCAGGTCGAATTGGAGCAACTGGCCGGACGTGACATTGAGGCAAATTCTCCGTTGATAATCAAACTGTTTGAAGAGTTTAAGAATTACATGGCCCATGGCGGATTCCTTACAGCTATAAACGATGTGGAGAAAAATGGATATATAAAACCTTCTACTTTATACACATACAGCGACTGGATTAGAGGCGATGTTTTAAAAAGGGGCAAACAGGAACATTATCTGCGTGAAGTTCTGAATGCAATTGTTAATCGTTATGGGAGCCAGGTTACATGGAATGCATTATCAAAAGACCTTTCCATCGATCATCCCAAGACAGTGGCGGATTATGTTGCCTTGCTGGAATCAATGGATGTTGCATTTGTTCAGGCGGCCATTTCAGAAGATAAACTATCAGCATCGCCGAAAAAGGCCCGCAAAATGATGTTTACTGATCCATTTATTTTCCATGCAATACGCGCCTGGTTAACCCCAGTTGAAGATCCCTATAAAATACAGATAGAAGTTGCCCTTTCAGAACGGAATTGGTCTTCCAGACTGGCTGAGTCTTGCGTAGCAACCCATTACTCAAGGCATTATCCAACATACTACATTAAAGCAAAGGGGGAAGTAGATGTGGCCTATGTTAGCCATAACCGTTTCTGGCCGGTAGAAGTTAAGTGGACTGCTCAGATACGCCCCAAAGATCTTAAACAGGTTGCCAAATATTCCAATAGCCGAATTTTAACCTGTTTACAACGATATGGAAAAATTATGGGCGTACACACAGAACCGCTCCCTCTTGCATTATTTCGGCTCGGTAAAGACATGGAAAATATAGTAAAATAAGAGAAAATCCCGAACAACAATATTGGTCCCGGCAAATTTCTTGACACAATAGATTTTTATTTTCTATATTGAATTTCAAGAATCAATTATTGGAATTAAGAGAAATTTTGATATTTTTAATATACAAAGAAATGGTTAAGGAGGTGTTGAATGTCAAACTTATTGAAAAAAATAGAAAATGAAGTCCTTAGCCTTTCTGTCCAAGAGCGCGCATTTTTGGCTGACCGCCTACTGAGTTCTCTTGACGAAGATACACTCACAGACATAGATGCTGCCTGGATAGCCGAGGCTGAACGTCGTTATCAAGAATACAGGGAAGGTAAGCGACCAGGCGTTGCTGCACAGGAAGTGTTTTCCGAAGCTGATCGGATGTTGAGATGACGTTGGTTATTTTTGATCCTGAGGCCCAGGCTGAATTTTTAGCATCTGTTAAGTATTACGAGGATTGCCAACATGGCTTGGGTCGTCGTTTTCGCCTTGTTGTTGAATCTGCTATCCAAAATATTGCCGAGGCGCCATTCCGGTACCGTGTACTAAGAGCGCCCTTTAGGTTACATCTTTTATCGATATTTCCATATTCAATCATATATTCCATTGAACCGGAGCATATTCGTATCATTGCGGTTGCGCATAATAAGCGTAAACCGGGATATTGGTTAAATCGAGTTCCAGATATGGACGACAATTCTCTGAAATAGAGTGAGGGTGTAGTCAGTAGCCACCCCTAAAAAGGTCTTTCTTGATCCATGTCCAAAAGCTTTGTCTCTCATCCCAGTACGATCTGTCGGACCTACGGGGCAGGCAGAGGAAACAGAGACTCAGAGTTGTTGACCTGAATTTCTGAGGGAAATCCAGACTAAGGTGTAAATATTAGACAAAAGAGCATTCGAGAAATTGTACAAGTTGTTCAATACTCAGAAGGAGCTAATTATGTCGCATTTGATGAAAAAAAATGGCTTGAAATGATTGAAGCGTTCTTGAAACTGACTCCTCAGAAGAGATCAGCAGAGGCAGAAAAGCGCCTGGATGAAACTCTGGAGAGAATGTCTCAAATATATGATATTTCACTGTAAGAAGCATATGAAAAGCTTATTAAAAATAGTCACAAAATGCATTGATAATTTTTCCAGAAAAGAGAATATTAACAGACGGGTAGAAAAGGAAAGACATTGACTAATATCAAGATGAACAGCATAAAAGATGCCAAGAGATTATTTGACCCCACCCTTTTTTGGGATGCAGAGTCGGTAGATTTAGAACAGCACGCTGACTATGTCATTGCCAGGGTTCTGGATTTTGGGGATGAGAAGGACTTGAAGATACTCAGGAAAATATACGCGGATGAAAAATTAATTGGGGTTGTAAAAGAAAGGAGGGGACTGCTGAGCATGACCAGGCGTTTTTGGTCAGTATATTTTAATATCACACTTGATGAATTCGTAAAAAGTCAAAATCAGACGGCAAAGTAAAAAGCTGCAAATTCAAGGCGCGCAAATCCTGAAGAATTGGCTATCCGCCGGTTCCGTGTGGAGCATACTTATAGTACGCTGCAGTAACGAAGGATGCAGCACAAAGCAGAAGTTGGAGCTTTTTACGAAGGCGTTACACTTGCGGGGTTGAAAAATGATCGAAGACGTGCTTCCACATAAAGCCCTTAATTTGATTAATAAGCTTGCAATTCGGTTAGATACCTTTTACCTCGCCGGAGGCACGGCGCTTTCCCTGCAATTAGGGCACAGAGTTTCCGAAGATCTTGATTTCTTTATTGACAAGGCATTTGATGTCGAATGGGTAAAAAACAGAATCCTTCCAGATAAAGTTTCATCAATTCGTTCAGGGACCCTGCACTGCGTAAAAGACGGGGTCAGATTATCCTTCCTTTTCTACGATGTCCCCCTCTGTTTCCCGCCTCATATATGGCGTGGCATTAAGGTGGCTGCGTGGCAGGATGTCGCTGCGGAAAAGCTTAAAACCATGTCCCAACGTGGGGCCAAGAAGGACTTTTATGATGTCTACGCTATTATCATGTTGAAGTCAGATATAAGAGAAGTGTGCACACTATTTTTGGAGCGTTTTGGACATACTGATATCAACCTTTATCATG
>CAZKDT010000277.1:0-2475 GCA_964551515.1 uncultured Desulfobacteraceae bacterium
GCTCGTCTAACGCACATGAAAGAGCTTTATCCGGAGGTTAAAACGACTGAAAAATTTGAAGATGTAATGAATGATCCGGACATTGATGCTGTGGTCATAGCCACTCCCGTGCGGTTTCATTTTGAGATGGGTAAAAAGAGTCTGGATGCGGGAAAACACACGTTTATTGAAAAGCCTATGGCCATGTCGGTGAGTGAGAGTTGGGAATTGAATGGGATTGCCAGAAGGCTCGAGTTGACGCTCATGGTGGGTCATACCTTTATTTATTCTCCTCCTGTAAGAAAAATCAGGGAGATCATTAGGAGCGGTGATCTGGGTGATATCTTATACATTAGTTCCCGGCGCTTGAACCTGGGACTTTTCCAAAAAGATATCAATGTGGCCTGGGATCTTGCACCGCACGACATATCCATAATTCTTTATGTCTTGGAGGAGGTCCCCACATCCGTCAATTGTCAGGGAAAGGCCCACTTTACCAATGGGATCGAAGATGTGACCAACATGACGCTGCACTTTTCTAATGGTGTTTTCT
This sequence comes from uncultured Desulfobacteraceae bacterium, assembly GCA_964551515.1. Classification (GTDB taxonomy): domain Bacteria; phylum Desulfobacterota; class Desulfobacteria; order Desulfobacterales; family UBA11574; genus S5133MH16. Next base: position 533 of record CAZKDT010000277.1, read on the forward strand.
CAGCGATCCAGAGCAGCTGGCTCGATCCAAACAAGGTTCGTGAAATGACCTTTGTGGGAAACAAAAAGATGCTCGTATACAATGAATTAGAGCCCATTGAAAAAATCAAGATTTTCGACAAGCGCGTTGAGATTCCTCCCCACTATGATACCTTTGCAGAGTTCCATTATGCCTATCATTACGGCGATATTTATTCGCCCTATCTCAAGCAGTTCGAACCCCTGAAAATGGAATGTCAACACTTCCTGGACTGCATCAAGACCGGAGAGGAGTCCGAATCCAGCGGCATGAACGGCCTGCGCGTGGTCCAGGTCTTGGAAGCTGCCTCAAAATCGTTAAAAAACGGGGGTTGTGAAATTGAAATAAGAGATCTTGTGAAGGATCAATGAAGAAGATTGCCCCTGACGTAAAGCTTGGTGAAGGTGTCAAGATCTATGATTTTTGCAACCTTTACGGGTGTGAAATCGGAGAAAATACCAGAATCGGCGCCTTTGTGGAAATACAAAAGGGAGTCACCATAGGGAAAAACTGTAAAATTTCCAGCCACACCTTTATCTGTGAAGGTGTACACATCCAGGATGAAGTCTTTGTGGGGCATAATGTTACCTTTATCAATGACCTGTATCCCCGCGCTACCACTAAGGATGGAGCACTTCAAACAGATGAAGACTGGGTCTGCGTTCCCACTCATGTGGAGAAAAAGGCATCCATCGGATCGAGTGCAACGGTGCTGAGCGGCGTAACCATTGGAAAAAATGCCGTCGTAGGTGCCGGCAGCGTGGTAACCAGGGATGTGCCCCCAAACACTATTGTAATCGGAAATCCGGCTAAGATCATCAGAAAGGTAGAGGAAGAACTGTGAAGATTCCGTTTTTGGATCTTAAAGCTCAATATGAGTCCATCCAAGAAGAAATATCAGATGGAGTAGCCCGGGTACTGGAAAGCTGTGCTTTTGCCGGCGGTCCTTTTGTAGCGCAGTTTGAAAAGGATTTTGCTTCCTTTTGCGGATGTAAGCTGACGGTCGGTGTGGGCAGCGGTACGGAAGCACTTTGGCTGAGTCTTCTGGCGTTAGGGTTAGGGCATGGAGATGAGGTTATCACGGTTCCCAACACCTTTATCGCTACGGCCGAGGCCATCACCTTTTGTGGGGCCAGGCCCGTGTTCGTGGATATTGACGAAGAGACCTACACAATGAATCCTGATTTATTGGCTGCCGCTATGACCCCCAGGACCAGGGCTATTATTCCGGTCCATTTATTCGGTCAAATGGCCGATATGGATCCTATCATGGAGATTGCCGGGGCTAATGGGGTATTTGTCATAGAGGATGCATGTCAGGCCCACGGGGCCGAATACAAGGGGAAGCCAGCAGGTTCCATAGGCGATGCAGGTTGTTTCAGTTTTTATCCCGGGAAGAATCTGGGGGCATACGGGGAAGCCGGGGCCATTGTTACAAACCGGCCCGAATTGGCAGAGACGATCCGGACTCTTCGTGATCATGGACAGGCCGCTAAATATTTCCATGAAACCGTTGGCTGGAACGCTCGCATGGATGGTTTGCAAGGTGCGATTCTCAGTGCAAAATTAAGACATCTGTCTGACTGGAATGAAGCGCGCATCAAGAATGCCCGGATCTACACTGAGCTTTTAAAGGATGTTGCCGGTGTCATCACCCCAATTAGTGCTCCTTACGCAAAGCATGTTTTTCACATCTATGCCACCCGCGTTCAAAACCAGGCTGCAATGATCAATGCCCTTGCCCAAAAAAAGATACAATGTGGCATCCACTATCCAATTCCTATTCACATGCAGAAAGCCTATGCTTTTTTAGGACTTGGCGAGGGAAGCTTTCCAGTGTCTGAGAAGTGTGCCAGGGAACTGGTTTCGTTGCCTATGTTCCCCGAATTAACTGATGAGCAGATTGAATTTGTAGGCGATCAAAT
>CAZKDT010000277.1:2575-4528 GCA_964551515.1 uncultured Desulfobacteraceae bacterium
CAAATCGTAGATCCCACCCGGTACCCGGGTTGGGACGATCTCATACTGTCAAGCGGAAAATATTCTTTTTTTCATTCTTCGGCCTGGGCAAAAGTGCTTTCAGAATCATACGGCTACAAGCCCCTTTTTTTCACTCTCTTTCATCATGATCGCCTGCTGAGCCTTATCCCTGTGATGGAAGTCAGGAGCATTCTAACAGGCCGCAGAGGTGTATCACTTCCCTTTTCAGATGACTGTGAAGCCATTCTCGATGATAAAGAGCATTTTAAGACGTTACTGAATGATATCATTCAATACGGCGATAAAAGAGGATGGAAAACCATTGAATTAAGGGAAGGGAATGAATTCTTGGACGGTGTTTCTCCGGCAAAATGGTTTTATGGTCATACCTTAGAGCTGGGACGAGATCCCGGCACTATTTTCCGCAGTTTCAAAGGGAGTACAAGAAGAAATATCAAGAAGGCCGTTAAGGAAAATGTCCCGGTTCATATCTCCCATTCTCTGGATTCGGTGAGAGAGTTCTATAGACTAAACGCCCTTACGAGAAAAGATCACGGCATCCCCCCACAACCTTTTTCCTTTTTCAAGAATGTACACAAATACATCATTTCCAAGAAAAAGGGGCTTGTTGTCATGGCTTCATTTGAAGGAAAAAATATCGCCGGAGCCGTCTATTTTCATTTTGGCAGGCGGGCCATTTATAAATACGGCGCCTCCGCAAGAGAATATCAACACAAAAGACCAAACAACCGGGTGATGTGGGAAGCCATAAAGTGGTATGCTGAAAACGGCTTTGAAAGCTTCAGCTTTGGCAGAACAGGGCCTGAGAACAAGGGTCTTTTACAATTCAAACGGGGTTGGGGCACAAGAGAAGCTGTTTTACGGTATTACAAGTATGATTTGAGGGAGGCTTCCTATGTGGTTGCTCATTCCAAAATCGAGAGCTTTTCCCCCATCTTTAGAAGAATGCCGGTTGCCCTATTGAATCTGGTCGGGTCTCTTCTGTACAGGCATGTTGGATGATGTTTGCTGCAGCCCGGGAGGAACCCTCAATTTCTGAACTTTGAATCTCTCTCTGAACCCATGATCGGTTAGCGATATGTTTTTAAATAGGGTTTTCTATCAAGTCAAACCGCTGGTACCACGCGCTTTTCAGATCGCGTTACGAAGATGCGTGGCGCTTCGAAAACGGAAGTTATGCGGAAATATTTGGCCAATAGATCGGGCGGCAGACAAAAAACCGGCCGGATGGTCTGGCTGGCCGGATAACAAGCGTTTCGCCCTTATCCTGACGCATGATGTGGACACGGCCAGGGGTCAAGAAAGATGCCGCAGCCTGGCAACTCTCGAAACGGATTTGGGTTTTCGGTCATCTTTCAATTTTGTCCCCGAACGCTACACTGTTTCTGCCAAACTCCGGCATGATCTTTCAAACAACGGTTTTGAGGTGGGAGTGCATGGGCTGTTACATGATGGAAAACTCTATCAGTCAAGAGAAATTTTCCTCAAGCGGGCGACACGCATCAATCGCTATCTTGCCGAGTGGCAAGCCGTCGGATTCCGTTCACCCGCTATGCACCACAATCTCGACTGGATTCATGACCTGGACATAGAATATGATGCCTCCACATTTGACACTGACCCGTTTGAACCACAGTCTGGCGGAGTACGGACGATCTTTCCCTTTTTCGTCAAGAAAAAGGCCCTTGAAGGGGGATACGTAGAACTCCCCTATACCCTGTCACAGGATTTTACGCTTTTTGTGCTCATGAGAGAGAAAGACATTTGTATCTGGAAAAAAAAGCTGAACTGGATTGCTGAAAATGGGGGAATGGCCCTTTTGAATACCCACCCGGATTATATGAGGTTTGAAGGAAAGAAGTCCAAGATAGACGAATACTCGTACAAATATTACGAAGAATTCCTGCGATACATTAGATCCGAGTATAAAAC
>CAZKDT010000278.1:0-4516 GCA_964551515.1 uncultured Desulfobacteraceae bacterium
GCGGCCGGAAAGCCGCTCTCACAGGGATATCTTTTCAAAATGAGAATTGCTGGATAAAACATCATCCTTCTTGACATGCAATCAAAGTTTTAATATTCTTTGTTTATTAAAAAAATGGGCATAAAATCTGTTTCGGTCCTTAACCCGTTACGCCTTCCACAAAAATCGTAGGTATTGCCATGCTCAAAGTAAAAGATATTATGACAAGAGAGCTTATCACCGTTTCGCCCGAGACAGAGATTAGCCAAGCAACAAAGCTTCTTTTGGAAAACCGTATCAACGGCATCCCCGTGACTGATGAAACAGGAAAACTGGTGGGGATACTCTGCCAGAGTGACCTGATTGCACAACAAAAAAAACTCCCCATCCCCTCTTTTTTCACGTTTCTTGATGGATTGATTGCGTTGTCCTCCATGAAACAGCTCGAAAAGGAGGTTCAGAAAATCGCAGCCATCACTGTGGCCCAGGCCATGACACCAAACCCGGTCACCGTCCGGCCCGATACGGACATCGAAAAGGTGGCTGCCCTCATGGTGGATAAAAGTTTTCACACAATACCCGTAATGGATAAGGGAGAGCTTGTGGGAATCGTTGGAAAAGAAGATATTCTGAAAACCCTCATACCCGGATCAAAAGCATAGCGCCCCGAGTTTTAAGAAATATGCACTCATCATCTGCAACCCGATCCTATGCCTTTAACTGCGACTTCCTTATCCCAAACCCATCCTCAAGACTTGCTAATAAACCACCTCCCACAAGTTCCGGCTTTTTTCCTTGATCCATACCTTTTTTCACATATGAAAGATTCAACACTTTTGAAAAAAGCTGCTGGTATTTTAGACCGAAATATGACAGATTTCAAGCGCTCTTTAAGAATATCCCAATAAAATAAACAAAATCATGCGTTGGCGATCTGCGTGGTGTGGAAAACCGATTTGTATAAAAAGATGAAATCATGAGGTGAGCAAGTTGAACCGTCAGAAATTGATATTTATACTCATTCTTGTCATTGGAGTATCGGTGGCCGCCGGTTTTGTCCCAATATGGACGTTCGCAGGCGGTAAGCCGCCGCTGAATGTTACGGTTTTGTTTTTCAACGATATTCACGGTCACCTCCGACCATTTAAGGTTAAAACAGATACGGGCAAAGTAGAGGTAGGGGGCATTGCCCGTCTGGCCGCATTGGCTGAAAATATCCGGGTTGTGAACACCCATAAAGGCGTCCGGACGTTTTTACTGCTTGCCGGCGATATTTTACAAGGCACGCCCATGTCCACGGTTTTTCAGGGCCGCCCGGATGTGGAATGCTTCAATGCCATGAGCGTAGATGCTATGACCGTGGGCAACCATGAATTCGATTTCGGATTTCGGAACTTTTTGGATCTGAAAAAAATGGCCGCGTTTCCATTTTTAAGTTCAAACATTATCCGGAAAGACTCGGGTAAACTCATATGTGAACCATCGATCTCCTTTTCACTCACTCAAGACATCTCACTCTCAGTTATTGGTGCAACAACAAGAGACCTTCTGGTTACGACTCGCCCGGATAACGTTAAGCAGGTAACCGTTTTGGATTCCATTCAGACAGTCAAAAATGCCTTTGGCCGTTTACATAAGAAAGGTCCGGTTATCCTCCTGTCACACAGCAAACATAAAACCGACCGGGTCATCGCCCGGGTTGTTCCTGAACTGTCGGCCATTATCGGTGGACATGACCAGATCCTGCTATCACCCTGTCGAAAAGTTGGAAATGTACCTATATTCCAGGCCTTTGAGAAATGCAGGTACCTGGGCCGAATCGATCTGGAGGTCGATCAGGATACCGGAAAGGCTCGGCTTGTCACCCATAGCTACATTCCGGTAACCTCAGATATCAATCCGGATCGTGAAATCGACCGGATCGTGAAACGATATCACGCCCGAATGGATAAAAAGTTCAAAGAAGTGATCGGTGAATCCCAAGTCTTTCTCGATGGTGAACGGGAAAAGATCCGGTACGAGGAAACGACGCTGGGCAACTTCGTATCGGACATTATGCGCGAATACACGGGGGCGGATGTGGCCCTGTTAAATAGCGGCAGTCTGAGAGCCAGCTTAAACACAGGCCCTGTCACCCGTGAGGAAGTTTTCAAGGCCATGCCGTACGCCAACGAAATTATTCTCCTGGATCTGACCGGAAGAGAGCTAATTCAGGCATTGACCCGGTCGGTCCGTGCCACGCGGGAAGAAGAAGACGGTGGATTTCTGCAGGTTTCGGGAATCCGGTTCAATGTCCGAGGACATGCGGTAGAACGAGTTCAACTGATTTCAAATTATATGCCGGTTGATCCGGAAAAGATCTACCGGATCGCGGTTACGGATTTCCTATCTTTAGGAGGTGACGGGTACAAACTCTTTGTCGGGAAACCGCTTGAACATACCCGATTGCCGCTGCGGGAACTAATTATGGATACGATTAGCTCTAGAGGAACCGTAAACGCCGAAGTTCAGGGAAGAATTGTTCGCATTGAATAATAGAATGAGACTTTTGAAAAACGTTCAAATTTGTCTGTCCCGTTAAATCCGTATTTAGTATTTAACCGGGGGCAAGGCCAAGAAAGGCGAAAATTTTAACCACAGGAATACATGGAGTATTTTAAAACTAACACAATTTCCTTATAAATTTTCCTTTCATTTCACCACTCTAATTTTATGTGTCTTCCATAATTTTTTCCATAGTGCTTCAATAATAGCAAAGCATGCACTTTCTTCATTTAATTTTTTATTTTTGGTCACAAACCTGCAAGATTCCATGAGTTCATCATTACCAGACCAAAGGCGGAATATATTTTTGATATAAGCGCCCAAATTTGAATTGAGATCAACCAACTCACCATATGTCATATTCGCTATTATGACCTTATCTTTAAGAGCCATTTTCGATATTAATATGTCAACAGCTTCATTCACTGTTTTTGGAGGGACATGAAGTTTTTCAAGATAGGCTTTCTCGGAAAAATCAGTTATATTAGAATTGGGAGAAGCGTTCATCAGATCCAACATTAATACACCCTCAACGATGCTCGCTGTCTGTTTTCCTATATTGCGACTTATGTTTTTATTCGGGCCAATCACATATAAAACATCGATGTGTCTCAGTTGAATCCAATCCTTAATGAGAGATGCAGCTTCAAAGGAAATTGTTTGGTTAAGGTCTATCCCAAGCAGCTGGCGTTTATGCTTCAAAGTCATCTTCCTGGCATAATCAGAATCACCTGTTAATTTACCGTATGATATTATTAGCGTTCCCTTTGAGTCTTTTATGTTCTGTTCGATACATTCGGAATAATTGTGGGTAGGCATTTCTTTAAGCCTATATTTGCCGGGCAATGTTCCTGCCTTGGTAATCCGTCCCTTTGGAATCCACCCACCATGGCGAAATCCCAGTTTTATTACAACATCAAGAACTGCCTGATCTGTTTCGGTTTGACCGTCTGATATGATTTTTTTAATCATGTCTTTATAAAATCCATAAGTTGCATAGGCTCGTCAATAACGACGCGCGCCCCATTTTCCTTTAATTCTGCCAAAGAGCGAAACCCCCACAGCACTCCAACGGGAAACATTCCCGCAGAAACGGCGGTTTTCATGTCGATAGCTGTGTCGCCAAGGTAAATAAAATTGGACGGTGGTATTGCAAGTCTTTCCGCAACTTCAAAAGCGCCCTGTGGATCGGGTTTCCGGGGAATTGCATCATTCTGTCCTAAAACAACATGGAAATCCCATTCTGATAAAAAGAATGCCACGCAGTCTTTGGTAATCGGGTCAGGCTTGTTTGATAAAATCGCAAGTTTTAAACCCCGCAGCATTAAGGTATCCAATAGTTCCGGAATGCCGTCGTATAGTTTTGTCTTTACATTATAATTGCACCTGTAATCTGCCATAAATTCTTTTAGGCAGGCAGTTATGAGGTCTTGGTTACGATCTTCTTCAGGTAGCGCACGGGTGAAAAGCATTCTTATACCTTCACCAATAAACAATCGATAGGTTGAAATTGAATGTGTTGGAAAACCCCTATTTGATAAAACTCGATTTGCAGCATCACCAATGTCATCTGCCGTGTCTAACAATGTGCCGTCGAGGTCAAAAAGTACTGCTTTATATTCCATCATTTATGTTTCTCGAAATATCTTAATTGATCTTAATTATCATTTTCTTCAATAATTTTCACCTTCATTCCCGGTTTAAAAGGAATATATTTTCCGCTCCGGCTTATAATACCAATCTCATGATGACCACAGCAATCACATTTTTTGGCCGTTACTATACCTTGGATTGACTTTTTATGATCGTCTCTTTCCTCAGATGTTTTTTCATTCATTGCATAAGCTCTCTTTTTACCCTATAGTTGCATAAATAACATGACAAAATGGGTTTAAAAGCAATAATTACAAGCTATTCAATCTGTTTTAACTGTTTTGTTGGAATGAACTCCAGATGGCATCCTGAAATCAGTGAAAAACAGCCCTGTTATTTA
>CAZKDT010000279.1:0-4513 GCA_964551515.1 uncultured Desulfobacteraceae bacterium
ATATTGATGGGTGCTGATGGGAATTTCTCCTTTTTTCACGCAAATCTTAAGTTATAAACGATATTATGAACCATTTTCGGAGCAAATCCGATTTGTTTAGAGATGATCGCGTAATATCTCAATAACTTATGGATTCGGCTCAATATCACCATTTAATACACCAGAACTTGAGAAGTTACTAGGAATGAATTGAACTTATGGAATAAACTACATAATTTTTAGGTAATGAAAGTAATGCGGGAAATTTCTTCAACTTTGTTGTGAATAGACGGACTTTAGATGGCAATCCCAATAAGGTAGGCCTTTTATTTGTAACTACTCAATAAGTTCCGGGTTGCTAATTTTTTGATTCTCAGTTGTTAAATGGTTATTCACCACGAAGTGCACGAAGAAACACTTTTTATTGCATTTCTTCGTGGCTTTCGTGATCTTCGTGGTAAGACAATCATAATGCGATGTTTGCACGCAGTCCTGAAACACAGCTCATCTCCAGACTTTTTGAGAACTTACTTTCATTTTTTAAAAGGAAATTCCAAGGCTTTCCAAAGCTTTTTCCACCGTCTCCTCCTCTATAAGCAAATTATCAACGGCAGCGTTAGAAAATACGTAATAGGGTCCTTTACCCTCGAAACTTTCTTTAGTGATAATTACGTCAATCTGATGCTTGTTCAAGAATTCCGCGACCAAAATTCCTTTTCCGTGTTCTACTTGGGTAAATGGATTTTCAACGATTTTGTGATCGATTACTTTCTTATGTTTTATTTTGACAGTGATAAGCCCGAAATAAAGCGCTTCTCCAAAATGACGGGAAATGCGATGCTGGTTAGCATCTTTCAACGGCACGGCATAGATGAAATTTTCTTTTTTGTTCGGTTCATAGTGAATAAGCACGCGGTCCACATTCTTTATTTGTCTTTTTATGTTTACCTCGATTCGATTGGCAATAAAATGTGCTTTGTCAAGATCATGGGTTTTCAGGAAGATATCTGCTTCTATAAACTTGTAGCGCCCTGAGTTTCGCCCCATGAGATGCCGGATTTCTATTACTTGAGGTTCGGCAAGAATCAGCTTTTCGGCAATGCTGAGCGTCTTGTAATCCAGAGAAGCATCCAGCAATACACGGATGCCGTCGATCAGGATTTTACCGCCGCTCCAGGCAATGATGACTACGATTATGAAAGCGGAGATTCTGTCCAGGTTTACACCTGCAAAGCTTGATAAAAGTACGACCAACACCATCGCACTGGAAAACATATCCACGCCGATATGCTTGGCATCCGCTATTAAACTCGGTGAGTTAATCTCTGTGCCGACTTTGGTTGCGTATCGTGAATACCCGTAAGTAATAATCATTACGCATAACACGCTTGCAATGGTTAACCATATGTTTTGCAGCTCGACGGCTATACCTTTTGTTGCTTCCCCTGCGATTTCGTAACCCGCATAAAAAATTACAAGCGCAACCATGACAGATACCAGGTTTTCGACCTTGTAAAGTCCGTAGGGAAAAGATTTTGTTTTACGTTTAGCGATGATCAAACCGACGAAAACCGTAGAAGATGCCACAACATCGGATAGAGAGTGAAACGCATCGGCCTTTAATGCAATACTGCCTGAAAGCGTGGAAAAGGTATATTTTATACCAAACAGAACCAAATGTATTCCAACTGCCAGCGCAGCAACTTTTTCACCCTTCTCCATCACTTCCATCCATATTTACTTCTGAATTTTGCACATAGCATCACCCCGTTTTATTACCGTTCCCGAGTCATATCCGTCCCGCACTTAGGGCATTTATTCTCAAAACAAGGACATCCCAATTCATGGGGCACTCTTCCCCCGCAGTTTGGACAAATGCAGTATCCGCCGGGACCTGCTCGAAAGCCGCCGTCTCGGCCCACACCTTGACCCTGCCCCATACCTCTATGCGTTTCACGCCCTCTGCATCGACCCATTTCCAGGCTAACTCCAACCGAGGGGACTGAAGCCTCCTGCATCTGGCCATCCTGATATTGCTGCAAGACTTCTCGTATGCTACCTGCGGCGCCAAGATAGACCTTCAGACCGGCAGCCACAAGAACATTCATGACATTGGGCCCCAGTTTTCCGGTAATTACTGCATCAATCCCTGCATCGATAACCCGTTGGGCGACCTGGATACCCGCACCCCTGCTTACCATGGAGGGCTCATTTTCAAGAAACTCAAAGTTCTCAGTTACGGGGTTGATTACAATAAAGCAACAACAGCATCCGAATCCCGGATCAACCTGTTCATCCAGATTTGTGCCACTTGATGAAATTGCAATTTTCATAAGACCTCCTCCTATTCAAACCTCACTGATATGCTTTCTTTCCGAAAACTCAAAAAATGATTAAATGAGAATCGCTTGCTTTTTTAAGTTAGGTCTGTTGAAATGAGAAGAACTTGTTTTTTTGAGTTAGGTCTGTTGAATAATAAGACTTGTGGTTTCGCCCCTGTGATATAACAAAATAAGCCAGAAGCCTATGAACATGTCAAGGGTAATCTTATATTTTGCTAATTGCTGTGAACAGGCGACGTTCTGGATATAGAAGAACGGCCATTGAAATGATCCATCTGGAAACGAGAAAAGGATAAGTCTCATGACGGAAGCAACATTTGAAAAAATTACAATATCTGATAAACTTTTATATGGGCCCCCCAAGCTGCTCCTGTGTGGTTTTTCAACCGGTGCACAATCCAAGTTCCATGCGGTCCTTAAAATGGTCGGCCTCAGCAATATTTCAAAAATCTGGGTGTCCAAAGACCAGTCACATATCGTGCTATCTGAGCTTCTGAAACTCCCCGATGGTGAAGGTGAGGGAGAATCTTCACAACTTCCACGGGCAATCATTGTATCCGGCATTATGGAGAAAGAACTGATCGGCCTGATGAGGGTGTACAAAAAAACCGGCATGAAGAATACGCTGTGGGCAACCTTAACACCTATATCAGAAAACTGGAGCATTCAGCAGCTTCTTGCCGAGCTTTTATCCGAGCGCAAAGCCATGCAAAAGAAGAAAAAGAAGACATAATGCTCTTTTGTACATGTTGTTTTTTGTAACTTTTAGAAATCATTGGCAACGTTCAGGCCAAAATAATGAACCAACCAAAGAGAGTACTTGTAAATAAAAGCTTTTCCGGCAATGCTGCGTTTTTTTATGGCACCTTTCTGTAACTATTGTAACCCATGGAAAAATCTAAAACCATACTATTCCTGAGAGCTGACCGACTGTTTCCCCTTATTTGCCATAGTGTAAGTCATAAAGCCTACGCCCACCGCAACCGCGCATCGGGGATTGCGGTCATCTATAATCTTTTTGATTCGGTCCGAATCGGGTACGTTTCGAAGGTGAAAAATATTTTCCAGTTCAATGCCCTCCAGAGGCGGCTTAATGGGTTCGGCCCCGGGAGATAAGATCAGCTTATCATAATTTCCCCAGTATGTTTTCCCCGTTGTGATATTTTTGATTCTAACATAGAAAACCTGGCCCTTTGGGTCAGGTTTTCTATGTTAGAATAAAGTATCGCGCAACCTATCAACTATATCCAAGAAATATATCGGTACGAATCCGGTCTTCTGCGACATCAATTGTGGCTAAGGCTTTTTTTATCGCCTCAACCATGACCGGTGGCCCTGAGACCATATAGTGGGCATTACTGCTTTTGGGAACTTCTTTTGAAATTATATCAGCGTTTATGAATCCTTGATAAGCGTTTTCCATGCCGGTGGTGTCCGATAAAACATGGGCCAGATGGTAATCGGGAAGTTTTATATTTTCCAATTCATCCCTGAAAGCTATATCCTCTCTGTTCAAATTCCCGTATATTAGGATTACCGTACCGATGTTTTCTTTCTTTTTCTCGAGGGTTGTAAGAATACTTCTGATCGGTGTGATGCCAATGCCGCCAGCTATCATAACAAGAGTCTCGCTTGAGTCAGCAAAGCAAAATTTCCCAGCCGGTCCTTTTACGCTGATAGTTTCTCCCTTTTCAAGGGATTCCAGTCGACCGCAGTATAGACTGCCGGTCATCCGTTTGGTGAATTCAATGAACTCGGCCTCTTCAGGGCAGTTGCTTAGTGATAATGGATGAGCCAGTTTATTACCTAAATCTACCAACATATTTTGACCGGCAATAAAGTTAAAACCCTCAGGCATTTTGAAGCGATAACTTATAGCAGTAGGTGTTCTTTCTATTCGTTCAAGAAATTCAGTACGGTATTCCATTGTCATGTTTTTCTTCCATTTTCATTTGCATATTTAAAAGGGCTATTCAGAATTATGATAGCAAAAATATAAAGTATAACGGCCAGGCTTTTTCAGTCACAGTTCATGCTTTTGTTGTGTGCCGGGCACGGCACACGTTCTTAAGGGTGAGTATATATCATGTTATCGATATATTACAAGTCCCAGACCCAGCCGGATGGAGGTGAAGGATGTAGCGGTATGGCAGCCGGTTATCCGGTGAGGTGCCGCCCTGCCGAGGTAGGGT
>CAZKDT010000280.1:0-4453 GCA_964551515.1 uncultured Desulfobacteraceae bacterium
CAGTGTCCAATTTTCATGCAATCCCCCAAAAATTAAGGAGTCACGATTATTTTTTAAAACTGAATAACGAGGTTTGAATTTGTGTCTGTTTATGAATCGACATTTGGATTTAAGTCGATATTAGGCCAAGAACAGCCGATACGACTATTAACCGCTCTGCTTCAAAATGGAACCATACCTCACGCTCTTCTTTTTATCGGAATTGAAGGAGTGGGTAAACGGACCGCAGCCATGGTTTTGGCTATGGCGTGTAACTGTATGGCCACCGGGCCGAAACACCTTTCAGAAGAGGTGAAGAGCCGATCTGACGGTTACACTGCATCTGATCAATTAAAAACCATTAGCCCATGCGGCTGCTGTAATTCCTGCCGGAAAATCGAATCAGGCAATCACCCGGACATTATCCTGCTTAAACCATCGGGTCCTCTTATCAGAATTGGTCAAATACGAGACCTTTGCGGTACTCTTGCCATGAAACCTTACGAGGCAAGATTACGTGTGGTCATAATCTCTGATGCCCAGGTTATGAATCCTTCAGCAGGGAATGCCCTCCTTAAGATGCTGGAGGAACCCCCGGATCGAACTATTTTGATACTTACAGCCTTGCAGACATCCGATCTTCTCCCCACAATTTTGTCTCGATGCCAGCATATCAGATTTAATCCTGTCTCCCGAAAAAATCTTGAGTCGTTACTGATACAAAAACATAGAGCGAATCCCGATGAGGCAAAGATAATAGCAATCATGGCAAACGGGAGTGTCTCCAAAGCTGTTTCCATGATCAACTCCATAAACAGGGCAAATTGGATAAACCGTAGAATCTGGCTGATAAATGAAGTTGAAGCGTTACCGGTAAGATCCATCGTTTCACGCATGGCATTTGCAGAAAAGTTGTCAAAAAACAAAGAAGTCCTTACTGAATCTCTTGAAGTGATTAAATTCTGGCTCAGAGACCTTCTTGTTTGTAAGTATCATCCTGAAAAAGTTATCAACAGGGACTTAAAAGACAGGATTCAACGTGTTTCGGAAAAGATGGAAGTGGCCTCACTGATTTCAAAAATTAAGGATGTTGAATCGGCTCAGAAAAATATTCATGCGAACACCAATTTGCGTCTGACTTTAGAAGTATTAATAATGCGACTTGCAAAAGCCTAAGACTTATTATAAATGATACGGGATGCATGATCAGCTTTATCTGTGGCAAATTATAACACTTAAGGGTGAAAGGAGCTTTGCCACAATTGGAATAATGGAGTAACGGAGTTATGGAGTGCTGGGTTTGAAGGAGTTTTTGAAAATGTAAATAGTTTATTTTTGCTCTTACCCGCATATTCGGGTATTCAAACATTCCATTCTTCCATATGGATGGCACAAACAGATTGTTGTTAAAGGACTTGTGATTTCGACGACATATAGAATTTCTGAGACGTTATCGTTTTAAACTGACTTATTATAGACCTTTGATATATGAAAAAAGTAGTTGGAATAAGATTCAAGCCTGCCGGCAAGGTTTACGACTTTGACAGCGGTGCATTTGTACTTAACCGAGGTGACCCTGTGATTGTGGAAACCGAACAGGGGCTTTCTTTCGGAACGGTTGCAGTTCCTCCGGCACAACGTGACAAGTCGATTGTAGAAGGAACAGGCAAGCCTTTAAAAATGGTGTTTCGCCTAGCAAACCAAGAAGATTTTTGTCAAAGAGAAAAGAATCTTAATACTGAGAAACAGGCTCATTCCTATTGTCTGAAATACATCAATGAACTTAAGCTTAAAATGAACCTCTTTTCCGTGGATTGTTCCTTTGATGCAAGCAAACTGACATTTTTTTTCACATCTGAAGGTCGTGTTGACTTCCGGCAACTTGTAAAAATACTGGTTAAAAAATTCGGCACCAGGATAGAGATGAGACAGGTAGGAATACGCAACCAGGCCAAGATGTGTGGCGGTATCGGGAGGTGTGGACGCGAAATATGCTGTTCGGCGTTTATTGAGAAATTTGGACCTGTCTCCATACGCATGGCAAAAGAACAAGGACTGTCATTAAACCCCACAAAAATTTCCGGTCAGTGCGGCCGGCTCATGTGTTGTCTTACCTTTGAATATGAAATGTACAAAAGAATTAGATCACAATTCCCCAAAATCGGGGAAACAGTGAGAACCAAAAATTATAAAGGTAAGGTGATCCGCCATAATACAATATTCAATCGCATAGCAATTCGTGTAGATGATGGTCAGGATATAGAAGCTGGATTAGATGAAATCATAACTATTGAAAATTAGGAGAAAAATGTCCAAACCCTTTTATATAACAACACCGATTTACTATGTTAACGCCAGGCCTCATCTCGGCCATGCATATACAACCATTGTTGCGGATATCGCCTGCAGGTTTCACTCCATGCGTCAAGTAGAAACTTTCTTTCTTACTGGAACGGATGAACACGGTGACAAGATTGTGCGTGCTGCAAAAAAGGAGAATCTAAGCCCCAGAAAATATGTGAATAAGATAAGCGGTCTTTTTAAGACGCTCTGGCCTGAACTTAATATCAAGTACGATTGTTTTATCCGTACGACCGATGCATCCCATGTTGCGATTGTTGAACAGATAATACAAAAGATTTATGATGCAGGAGATATCTATTTCAGTGAATATGAAGGTCTTTACTGTTTTGGGTGCGAGCGTTTTTATACGGAACGTGAACTGGTTAACGGCAAATGTCCTGATCATGAAACAGAACCTGAACTCATCAAAGAATCTAACTATTTTTTCAAGATGAGCCGTTATCAGGACTGGTTGATTGATCATATTAAAAACACTCCCGATTTTATAACTCCGGAACGTTATAAAAACGAAGTTCTGTCCTTTCTCAAGGAACCCCTTGAAGATTTATGCATATCCCGCCCCAAAAAAAGACTCAAATGGGGAATCACGCTGCCCTTTGATAAAAACTATGTTACCTATGTATGGTTTGATGCACTTTTAAATTATATTTCAGCTTTGGGATACCCTGATGGGAATTTATTTAAAACATTCTGGCCGGTTGCAGAACACATCGTGGGCAAAGATATCTTAAAGCCCCATGGTATTTACTGGCCGATCATATTAAAGGCGGCAGGCATTCCCATATATAAACAACTGCATGTTCACGGATACTGGAATGTCGATCAAAGCAAAATGTCAAAAAGCATCGGGAATGTCGTTGAGCCGCTTCAATTGAAAAATATTTACGGACTCGATACATTCAGATTTTTTCTGATGCGAGATATGGTTTTCGGGCTTGACTCCAACTTCAATGAAACGACATTTGTACAGCGCATTAATTCTGATCTTGCAAATGATCTTGGGAATCTGTTTAGCAGGGTTTTAGCGATGGTGCATAAATATTTTTCAGGGGTCGTTCCTTACGTCGATACCCGGACAGAAGAGGAACTCAGACTCGGACTGGAATCTGATGCATTACGAACCATTGAAAAATATGAAAAAAATATGGAAATGTTTGCCTTTCACAAGGCACTCATGGCCATCTGGGAATTTATCAGCCAGATGAACAAGTATATTGATCTTACTACCCCCTGGGTACTTGCAAAGAAGAAATCAAGCAGAAAACAACTTGAAGTTGTGATTTATAACCTTCTTGAAGCCCTAAGAATCATATCCGGCCTCATCTATCCCATAATGCCGGCAACGGCCCAAATCATGCAAAAGCATCTGGGATTGGACCCTCAAAAGCCATTCTATTATCTTGAGTTCCTTAAAACATGGAAAACTCTGCTTCCCGGCACGAACTTGCCTAAATCAATTACACTTTTCCCGAGGATAGATCTCAAAAAGAATGATGCTTCACTGCCAGGACTAAGGGATCGAAGTTCTGAGCTGGCTGAAATCAAGCCCGAAATAACACTCGACACACTCAACAAGATCGATTTCAGGGTGGCTACCGTGATCCGGGCAGAGGTAATACCCCGAGCGAAAAAGCTGCTTAAACTTGAAGTTGATCTGGGGAAGAAAAGAACGATCGTTGCCGGCATTTCTGCAAATTATACCCCCGAAGATCTGGAGGGCAAGCAGATTATTGTCGTTGCAAATCTCAAGCCTGCCAAATTGATGGGGATACTTTCCCAGGGCATGTTACTGGCCGCTGTTGATGAGAATGGGTGTACGGTGGCAACCCCGGATAAAAAGGTAAAACCAGGAACCGTTCTAAGTTAAGGATATAGTTTATTTGTTTTACTGACAATTGGAATGATGGGTGAGCTTGTCCTGAACGAAGCAAAGGAAAGGAATTTTTAACAATTTGAAGAGATTCTTTCCGATTTTACCATCAATATTCCACTATTCCAGCATTCCATTATTCCATGTCCGAGTTAAAAGTTTAAGCCTAAAAAACACTTTTATTTGTAACTTCTCAATAAGTTCTGGTGTATCAAATGGTGATATTGAGCCGCCAACTGA
>CAZKDT010000281.1:0-4451 GCA_964551515.1 uncultured Desulfobacteraceae bacterium
TTGAAGAGCTGAAACCTGAACACTGACACCTTAAGATTGAACTCAATAACCAACAATCTTGATTTACACCGTTATTCATCAATCGTCAATCTCCTCAGGGTTTCCTCATCAATTATTTCAACTCCCAAATCGTTTGCCCGTTCGAGCTTGGAACCCGGTGAAGTGCCAGCCACAAGATAATCTGTGTTCCGGCTCACAGAACCGGTTACCTTTCCACCTGCCGTCTCGATGATCTTTTTAGCCTGGTTTCTTGTCAGGGTTTCAAGTGTGCCGGTAAGAACGAAGACCTTGCCTTCCAGTCTACCTTGTTTTCGCGGTGTTTCACTCAAAATTCGAACCCCGCCGGCCACAATATCGTTCACCGCATTCCGGTTTTCATCCCGATTAAAAAAGTCTACGATACTTTTAGCAATAACAGGCCCCACCCCTTGAATCGCTGTAAGATCATCTTGTGTCGCACAAATAAGTTTTTCCAGACTTCCGAAGGTTGTTGCAAGAATGCCGGCCACATGTTCCCCCACATGCCGGATTCCCAGAGAATAAATAAAACGGGCCAGAGTAATCTCCTTGCTTTTTGTAATGGCGTTTACGATATTTGTGGCAGATTTTTTTCCCATACGTTCCATGTTTTTTAGCATATCTTCATTCAACCGAAAGATATCCGCGTATGAAAAAAGCAATCCCTTATCTACCAGTTGCTCGACCAGTTTATCTCCCAATCCGTCTATGTCAAAAGCGCCTTTTGATGCGAAATGTTTGATTCGTTCTTTTAACTGGGCGGAACAGGTTGTGTTAATACACCGTAACGCCGACTCATCTTCAGCGCGAACTACAGAAGAATTGCATACCGGGCAATGTTGCGGCATTGTGAATCTTATTTCTTGGCCCGTCCTCTTGGAATCGATTACCTTAACCACTTCGGGTATTACGTCGCCTGCCCGCTGGACCAGAACCGTATCGCCGATTCTTATATCTTTTCTTTTTATTTCATCTTCGTTGTGAAGGGTTGCACGGCTGACTCTGACTCCGCCAATATTTACGGGAACAAGACGGGCCACAGGCGTTAACACGCCGGTTCTTCCGACATGTATTTCTATGTGAGTTATCCGGGTCGTCTCCTGAAGCGCTTTAAACTTATAGGCGATGGCCCACCGAGGGCTCCTGGATGTTGCTCCGAGAATCTGCTGAAATCCAATACTGTCAACTTTAATTACAATACCGTCAATTTCATAAGGCAAAAGATGACGCTTTTCAGAAAGTTCCCTGTAATATTCAAGGACCTCATTGAGGGTGATTTTATATCTGATATGCGGATTAATTCTAAACCCGAGCTCCTGTAAGGCATATAGGGTGTCCCCGTGTGATTTGATATCAAAATCGGAGACAACACCGATACCGTAAAAAAATATTTCCAAAGGACGGTTGGCTGTAATTCTGGAATCGAGCTGCCTTAAAGATCCGGCCGCTGCATTTCTGGGATTGGCAAAGGGCGGCAGATTTTGTTGGAGACGTTCATGGTTTAATCGCTTGAATCCTTCTTTCCTGATAAAAACCTCCCCTCTTACCTCAAGGCGTTGGGGAATTTTTTTATCTTCTTTGTTTTCAAGGACCATGGGTGCCGATCGTATAGTCCGGGCGTTTGATGTAATCAACTCACCCTTGAAACCATCACCTCGGGTGGACGCAGTGACCAGCCGGCCGTTTTCGTAGACAAGCTCAATGGCAACACCGTCTAATTTGGGTTCGGCCGTATAAATAATGTCACTATCCGTATCGAGATTTCTTTTTACGCGACGGTCAAACTCAATGATGTCCGAATCTTTAAACCCATTATCCAGGCTCAGCATGGGAATGGAATGCTCAACAGTTTCAAACTTATCAAGGGGTGGAGCGCCAACCCGCAACGTGGGCGAATCCGGACTGGAAAGATCGGGATAGTCCGTCTCCAGCTTTACCAATTCTTGCATCATCCGGTCGTATTCGGAATCCGATATTTCCGGATCATCCAGCACATAATACCGGTAATTATGCCGGTGAAGCGCTTCCCTTAAATCCTCAACTTTTTTTATTACAAAAGAATCGATATCTTCTTGCATGATTTATATGCTCTAATCATACCGGTTTTGCCAAGCTTGAAAGTTCATCTTTGACTTCATCAATAATCTCGTAAAACCACATCAAATCCTCTATGCTGAGGCGTCCCGCCTTTCGCTGGGATTCTCCTCCGTCTTTTTTCGTAAACACCCGGGGGCCGATCTGAACTTTGGGTTCGCCGTCACCATACTGATTGATCGAAACAACAAGTCCGGTTTCTTCACATTTCCACTTGTTTAATATTTTATCTTTTTCTGGGTCAAACGCCATTTTTTCCCTCCGTATTATTTAATTCCCCAGACTTGCCATTTGGAATTGGGTCTCAATAATCGACTATGATAACGCCCAAAAAAGCCTAAGGTTTGTTGGCAAATTCCTACCCGTCTAACTTATCCTGTCGGTTATTTGCTGAATAGTTCTGGAAAATTCTTTTTTAAACCGTTCGTTCTCTGTGTTTGAAAACTCATCGAATCTTACAATTTCCAACTCCTTCATCAAATTCAGAAGTTCAAGCATTGCTCTTTCAACAAGTTCATTTGATTGAGTAGCCCTAACGTCCTTGTCTTTGATATTTTGGATCGATGAAATAGTATCTTTAAATTGATCATCGGGATACAAGAAACGTTTGAGCAAAATTTCATAAATAAGAGTAAAAAGAGCATCGATTCTGTTACTTTTTATCAGTGTCGGGCTGTGGAAAAAAGAGAAGTCTTCCTCCACACGAACGGTGCTTTTGCCAAGATCCAGTATTTTTTCAAACCAGTTAATCGTGTATCTTTTATATTCATCTTGGCTCCATTTACCCTTTTCCCAAATATGTACCCTTATGGCTTGTGTTAGATATGTAATACAGTCCTGATGGGTATCATAATTATAGATTCCTAATAATGCTCCTGACTGAAAAATATCTATTCCGGGGTTTTTTGCATGCTCTGATATTTCAGCACATAAAATTCTCAGATCTTTGCCGGGTCTGGCTATCAAAATTTTATAAGATGGTTTCCCCTTGTCAATTCGCTGAAGCTTGTCTATAGATTCAGGAGGGGTAATAGGTCCGGCAATAGACGGCGGTAAAAAAGCGGCCGTTAGGTTAGGACTTAGGTCAACTGCCTCCAGGGCAGCGCTGAAAACAGGAAAGTCATCTTTTTCCAGGGGCTGAACAGGAATCAGTTTGCCGGGTTCCATATACGATGAAAAAACATTCAGTATTGCTTCAAGTCCGCCTTGCCAGTTGGCACTTCCGGGATCTTTTTTTTCGTCAATCCATTGTTTAACTTTTTTGGATATCTGGTCCATTAAGCGTTCCTCTTTTCTAAGTTAAGCGTTTTTTTTGCAAAGAGATGTGCTGAAATCTTGATGCATAAAAGTTTGGGAAAACCGCCCCGAAAAAAGATCGGGATCTCTGACAAGCATACCCGTGGATATGTCGAAAATTTTCTCGAACCCTTGATGCGCAAAAAATCGGTGCAAATCGAGCATAAAATCTATCGAATCAGTTGGTTAGTGTCTATCCATAAATGGTCTTTTTGACCAATTTCTACGCCTGCCCCGCTTGCCCAGTTAAATCCGATTTTGCTCTTATTTAACCGGGGTAGCTCCGGAAGATGGTACTGGGGTTATGCTCAAAAAATAATCCTCGGAATATCAACTATATGCCTGCGGTTATTTTTTCGCATGCTCCTCCGGGGCATAGGCCCTACCCTCTCTCCGAGGCGTAGGCTCTACCCTCCGGCCTGTAAGCCCTACGGGCTGGCCTCCGGCTCGTAAAGGCACGATCCTACGCCTCGGAGAGAAGCAGGGCCGGAGGCTTGATCTTAGACAAAAATCCTCATTTATGGATGGACAATAGTTATATGTAATGTTAAAAAAAATGGTGCCTAATTTTGACATTTATGTTCTCTTCACATTATTTTATAATATCATAAACTTTGGATCTAAGGAAGTCGAGTTCTATAAATAAATCAATAGACATCTGTTGATTCCAACCATCGCCTTTTACTCCAGATATAAGAAGCTGCCAAGAGTTAAATGTGATGGCTTCGTAAAAAGTCCAATTTCTACGTTGCGCTGCATTCCTCGTCACTGCAACGTACTATAAGTACGTCTCATTCCTCGGATTGCGCGCCTTGAATTTGCAGCTTTTTACTTTGCCATCAAAATCTGACTTTTTGCAAGACCGTCAAATGTAAAGAATCCTGGCCCAAAGGACCAGGCTTTTCAGGATAAAGTAAAAGGCTCTCCAAGTTTCAGACCAGAGAAGATACGGGAAAACACTTGTTTCATTCTTAACTTATGTTGTATAGAAATAACTTCTTAATAAGTTCTTGTGTATTAAATGCTGATATTGAGCCGAATCC
>CAZKDT010000282.1:0-4439 GCA_964551515.1 uncultured Desulfobacteraceae bacterium
AAAGATCAACCACCTTCTGGTAGTGGATAAAAATGAAAAACTGCTGGGAATAGTTTCGGACAGAGATGTTAAGCAGAGCTGGGCCTCTCCGGCCACAACTCTTAGCGTTCATGAATTGAATTATCTGTTAACTCAGTTGACCGTTGAAATGATCATGAAAAAGAAAATCATCACCATATCATCCGGCACCACCATTGAAACTGCCGCCCTAATCATGCAGGAAAACCGGATCAACGCTCTGCCGGTCATGGAAGCGGAA
Organism: uncultured Desulfobacteraceae bacterium; assembly: GCA_964551515.1. Lineage (GTDB taxonomy): Bacteria > Desulfobacterota > Desulfobacteria > Desulfobacterales > UBA11574 > S5133MH16. Next base: position 260 of record CAZKDT010000282.1, read on the forward strand.
AAACTTGTAGGAATCATCACGACCACCGATGTTTTGGAGGTACTGCTGCGAGCCATCGGCGTAGATGAGGGAAGTGGACGTTTCATCGTTTTGGTTAAAGACCGCATCGGAGTTGTGGCTGAAGTTTCGAGACTTCTCAAGGACCAGCAAATCAGTATCCAAAGTTTGGTTACCTGGCCGGTAAAAAATTTTCAGGGCATTTATCAGCTCATTATGAGGGTGGGTTTTAAAGATAAGGGAAAAGCAATTTCTGTATTGACAGACGGCGGCTTCAAAATACTCACAGAATACGTTCATGACCTTACGCCCTACCTGCCAAATCAATAGCTCGTCGTTATCAGGATTCAGGCATATTCGGCCAGGTTGTGTAAATACCCTGATAATTTTTCAGGATATATTCTTTTTTATTCTTTTTCATGATGTAATAATCCGGCATTAAAGGAATCTTGCCGATGTTGGTGGCAATAACATACATGGGCTGAGCCAGACCTGTGGTATGACCCTGCAATGCATCTCGAATAAGTTCAGCCCCCTTTTCAACTGATGTCCGAAAATGATCGATTCCCGGTGCCGGCTCACAGTAAAACACATAGTAAGGCCGGATGCGAACCGCTAAAAGCTTTTGATGTAGCTTACGAAAAGTCTCCACGTCATCATTAATCCCCTTTAACAAAACCGCTTGGTTTCCCACATTGACTCCGCAGGACAGGAGATCGAAAACCGCCCGTGCCGTCTTTTCCGTAATTTCTTTGGGATGATTACACTGAGTATTTACCCAGATGGGCACCCGATGATAGCTGTTCAGAACTTTTTTGAGACCGTCGGTAATGCGATGCGGTAAAACAATGGGGGTACGTGTTCCAAAGCGAATCATTTCTATATGAGAGATCTCTCTCAGCTTGCGGATAAGATATTCGATTTTTTGGTTTGAGAGTATAAAAGGATCGCCGCCGGTAATGAGAACATCCCGAATTTCTTCATGATCACGGATCCACGCGATACCCTCTTCCAAATCAAAGCGTAGCTTGATCTTTCGGTCAAGCACGAGTTCTTTACGAAAACAATGACGGCAGTAATTTGCGCAGATATGGGTAACGGTAAAGGCGATGCGGTCATGATACTGCCGTGCGATACAGTCGGGTCTGATTTCCCCGGTATCGCGGTTTTCTTCCCAGATCAGGTAATTCGCCATTCCATATCGATTTTCAGTTTCTTTCATTGAAGGAATAACCTGTTTGCGTATGGGACAATCAGGGGTGTCCGGGTCCATTAAAGAAGCAAAATAAGGGGTTGTCCCCCATCTCGTATTTAGAGTCGCTATGGCCTCTTCTTCTTCCGGGAAGACGTTGACAACCGCCTTTAGCCTATCAAGGGTATTAACGCTGTTTTGGAGTTGATGGACCCATTCTTCCATTATGTGTTCCTCCTATATACTAAGATGGCAATCCAGTTCTTTTGGAGTAATAAAGTATAATGAAATTAGAAAAGAAATGCTTCCGGCGGGTAAAATTTATGCGGGTGGAGTGACTCGCTAATAATTTTTTGTCATTCTTGAGCCTTGGATTTTTTTTCTGAATTTTTCAGAATCTCAATGGTTTGTGAGATCTCCCGTATGGAAACACTCTGACGAAGGTTTTCCATCCTGCCCATTATTTCGGCAAATCGACTCCCTTCTGCCGCACTGATCCATTCAAGCTGAAGCCGTTCGGGACGAATTCCCAATTTTACCATTTTTTTGTGTATTTTTTTAACTCTTTTTTCGGTCCAGTGGTTGGCATCAATATAATGACAGTCACCCATATGGCATCCGCTGACCAGGATAACCGGCGCACCGTTAAGAAAACCGTTAAAGATAAATTTTTCGTCAACTCGGCCGGAGCACATGGTCCGGATAATGCGCACGTTTGAGGGATATTGAAGACGTGAAACCCCCGCGTAATCAGCGCCGGCATATGAGCACCAGTTGCAGGCAAATACCAGAATTTTTTCTTGCGAACTTTTTTCGAACATGGAATCGATTTGGTTGTTAATCTGGTCATCCGTAAAATGGTTCATAACAATGGCGTCATAAGGGCATTCCGCAGCACAAGTGCCGCAGCCGGCGCATGCCACCGTATTCACGACACAAGGCGTCTTTTTTCTGATACCTTTTGTAATTGCATTATAGGGACAAATTTCAACACACTTGCCGCAAGCGTTGCACTTTTCAGGATCTATTTCGGAAGTAATGGGTTCTGTGTAGATTTCTCCTTTATGCATCAGCCGAATGGCTCGGACTGCGGCTGCTGAAGCCTGTGTAACGCTGTCTTTGATATCCTTGGGGCTCTCGGCGCATCCCGCATAGAAAATTCCTCGAGTAGCCGCGTCAACCGGTTGGAGCTTGGGATGCGCTTCCAGGTAAAAACCGTCGGGGGTTAGCTGAAGCCCCAGCATTTCTTGGAGCCGCCGGGTACTTTTAGCCGGCTTCATCCCAAGAGCTAAGACGAGCATTTCAAGATCGAAAAATTCCAGCCTGCCGGTTACCGTATTTTCGACAGCAACCCGCATGCTGCGATCCGGTAGCTCTTCAACGTTGCCTGGCAAACCTCTCAAATAATGCACTCCCAGACGACGACTGCGCATAAAGAGATCTTCGAATCCTTTGCCAAAGGCACGAATGTCGATATAAAAAACCTTTATGTCAATATCAGGATAATGTTCTTTGAGTACCAGTGTGCTTTTAATGGTGTTCATACAGCAGGTATTGGAGCAATACCTGCTGCCTTTCCTGGCAGATCGTGATCCCACACATTGGATAAAGCCCACGGATTTGGGAATTCTTCTGTCTGTGGGGCGAATCAGTTTTCCTTTGGTAGGGCCCCCGGCATTGATGAGGCGTTCAAATTCAAGACTGGTAAGAACATTTTCGAACCGTGTATATCCGTATTCGTCAAGTTCAGTGGGGTCATAAGGCTCCATTCCGGTCGCCACGATGATGGATCCTACACGTTCCTGAATTTCGTCATCGGACATGTGAAAATTGATGCAGCCCTTTTCACAAGCTTCGAGACATTTTGCGCAAACCACGGGGTTGTGCCCCAAGCATTCATTGATATTGATGACATAGGCCGATGGGACCGCCTGGGGAAAAGGGGTAAAAACGGCCTTGCGTGATGATAAACCCAGGTTGAACTCGTCGGGACGAACTACCGGGCAAGCCACAGCACAGTCACCACATGCCGTGCACTCTTGTTCTGACACATAACGCGCTTTTTTTAATATCTTTATATCAAAGTTGCCCACATAGCCTTTAACATCTACTATTTCGCTCAGGGTGTAGAGCTTTATCCGAGGATGTCGACCGACATCCGTCATTTTAGGACCCAGGATTCAGATGGAACAGTCCATGGTGGGAAAGGTCTTGTCAAGCTGGGCCATGGTTCCGCCAATGGAAGCATTTTTTTCCACCAGTACAACTTTATATCCGTTGTCTGCAAGATCAAGGGAGGTCTGAATGCCGGCAATACCTCCGCCGATGACCAGGGTTCGCTTGGTGACCGGCAGCTTTTCTTCTTTCAGCGGCTGGAGCAATCGTGCCCGGGACACGGCCATTTTTACAAGGTCTTTAGCCTTTTGTGTTGCTGCATCCGGTTCATTCAAATGGACCCAGCTGCATTGTTCACGGAGATTGGCCATTTCCAAAAGATATGGATTAAGACCGGCGGATTGCATCATCTGTCGAAAAGTGGGTTCATGAAGCCTAGGTGAACAAGAGGCCACGACAATGCGCTCCAACCCGTGTTCCTCAATATCCTGAATGATTTCCTGTTGACCCGGCTCGGAACAGGCGTAAGCAATATCTTTTGAAATAACAACATCCTCAAGCCGGGACGCCGTTTCAGAAACTTTTGGACAGTTCACCGTTTGAGCGATATTTGACCCGCAATGACAGACATAGACGCCGATACGCATCTGCGGTTTTGTATGTGTTGAAGTAGTAGCAGGTTCCATGTTCATTCCTTAAATAAGACCATCGGAAAAAATTTACATTTTTCTATATTGTGTTGCGAAAATAACCATCCTTGAAATCAGTTAATATATAGGATGATTAAAATTGCCCATAATATGGCTTTAAAAAATATCCCATATTTATTCCTTCCCGTATGCCTGGTGTCAGGTGTCAGGTGTCAGGTGTCAGGTG
>CAZKDT010000283.1:0-4438 GCA_964551515.1 uncultured Desulfobacteraceae bacterium
GCCCGATAATGTCCAAAAAAAAGACCTGTTTTTCAATCATGTTACGAGATCTGGATTTACTTCTCACAAATAATCTTACTCATGCCGTGGACAATTGTGTTGTCTCCTTCGATGGAGATGGAAATGTTACGCCTTATTTCCAGATCAAGAATCTCCTTGCGTTTCTTATTTAAAAGATAATCGGCTACTACCGACGAGACTATCCCCTTTACTTTTGAGATTTCATCTTTTAAGGTTTCAAGACGAAGTTTGCGGAGAAAATCGAGGACCAACATCTCAGTGGAAGGTACAAGCCCTTTGCCCCCGCAATGGCTGCAGGATTCAAAACTGCTGGATTCAATGGAGGGCCTGAGCCTCTGCCTCGACATTTCCATTAGTCCGAACATTGAAATCTTGCCGATCTTTGTTTTGGCCTTGTCATATTTTACATTGTTTTTAATGGTCCTAAAAACTTCTAATTTATGTTTTGGATCTCTCATGTCGATAAAATCGATCACGATAAGACCCCCCAAATCTCTGAGTCGCAGTTGACGAGAAATTTCCTCGGCTGCTTCAATATTGGTCTGAAGAGCGGTTTGTTCAATAGATTTTTTTTGGGTGGCCTTACCCGAATTGACATCAATGGCAACCAGCGCTTCTGTCTGTGATATTATAATATGCCCCCCGGATTTTAATTTGACGCGGCTTTCATATATGGATGCGATCTGTTCTTCCAGTTGGTATTTTGTGAATATGGGCCGGTCCATTTTATAGTGTTTGACGATCTTGGTATGTTTTGGGGAAATGATTTTAACAAAGTTTTTAACTTCATGATATACGGCAACGTCGTCAATAAGGATTTCGGTCACATCGGGGGTGAAATAGTCACGTATGGATCTTAAAGCAAGGTTTTGCTCTTTGTATATCAGGGCCGGAGGTTTTGTTTTAGCCACATCTTTTTTGATATTTTTCCAAAGGCGTAACAGGTACCTTAAATCCCTGGACATGCGCATTTTGGTAGAGTTTATTCCGGCGGTTCGGACGATGATGCCAAATCCTTCAGGCACCGTGAGTTTGTTGATAATATCTTTAAGGCGGCTTCTTTCATTTTCATCTTCTATTTTGCGTGAAATGCCACGGTTATCGCTACCGGGCATAAGTACCAGGTATCTTCCCGGTAGAGATATGTAAGTTGTGAGCATAGCCCCTTTTTTCATGAACGGGTCTTTTATGACCTGTACCAGGAGTTCCTGTCCACGCCTCACCATTTTTTTTATGGACTTGTCTTTTGAAAGATTGTCCTGAAAATAGTCGCTATGAATTTCATGCTTCTGAAGAAAGCCATGGCGATCACCCCCGTAATCTACGAAAACGGCCTGTAAGCTTGGCTCAATACGTGAAATAATTGCTTTATAAATGTTACCATGAATAATTTCCCTTGCGGCACTTTCGATATGAAATTCTTCGAGTTTTAAATCTTTTACTTTTGCAATCCTGCATTCCTCAGGATCTATGGCATTAATAAGTATCTTGCTCATAAAATATTGGTCCTTCAACACCGGAATTGATGCCTTTATCTCAAGCAGTTGCTTCTTTAAATGAATATGAAATTGTTATAAACAAGTCAAACGATTTCTTATCACTTGCTATTTGTATTATGTTGTGGCATGTGAAATTGATTAATTAAAACCAAAAATATGAAAAAATTGCAATGTCATTAACCCTGAACGGTGAACTTTGAAATAGTGAACGACTATGTGTAACCTAAATCCTGCAAGTGAGGAACAGTATATAAATGGATGAGAGATATGATCCTAAGACAATAGAATCCAAGTGGCAAAATTTCTGGGAAACATCGAAGCTCTTTACGGTCAAAGAGGATCCTGACAAGGAAAAATATTATCTTCTCGAGATGTTTCCCTATCCGTCCGGCAATATACATATGGGACATGTGAGAAACTACACCATCGGCGATGTGGTTGCAAGATATAAAAGAATGCGAGGATTCAATGTTCTTCATCCCATGGGATGGGACGCATTCGGTATGCCTGCGGAAAACGCCGCAATTGCGAACAAGAGCCATCCAGCCAAATGGACCTATGAAAATATTGAGAAGATGCGATTTCAGTTAAAGAAAATAGGTTTTTCCTACGATTGGGACAGGGAAATCGCTACCTGCCGTCCTGAATATTACCGGTGGGAACAGTGGCTTTTTTTAAAAATGTACGAAAAGGGAATGGTCTATCGCAAGAAATCTTTTTTGAACTGGTGTGAAGACTGCCAGACGGTTTTGGCCAATGAGCAAGTGGAAGCTGGCATGTGCTGGCGCTGTGGCAATACGGTTCGGCAGAAAAAGCTCTGGCAATGGTTTTTCCGTATTACAGATTATGCGGAAGATCTGCTGGAATATTGTGAAAAGCTTCCCGGATGGCCTGAAAAGGTTATCACCATGCAGAAGAACTGGATAGGAAAAAGTGTGGGTGCGGAAATTCTGTTTCCCATAGAGAATACAAATGAAAATATACCGGTTTTTACAACCCGGCAGGATACGGTTTATGGCGCAACTTTCATGTGTCTTGCTCCGGAACATCCACTGACATTAAATTTGTCGAAAGGAACGCTTCAAGAAGACAAAGTTTGTGAATTTATCGAACGCATATCAATGCAAGACAGATCAAGCAGGGCAGTGGAAAATTATGAGAAAGAGGGCGTCTTTACCGGCGCCTATTGTCTCAATCCTTTGAGTGGCTTACGAATGCCGATTTATACAGCAAACTTTGCGCTCATGGAGTATGGCACGGGAGCGGTTATGTCCGTTCCTGCACATGACCAGCGTGATTTTGATTTTGCTCGGAAGTACGGCCTGGATATCGTGGTGGTCGTGAAACCGTATGATGACGATCTCGATTCCGCCACCATGACCCAAGCATTCACCGGTGAAGGTGTGATGGTCAATTCCGGTCGGTTTAATGGAATGGATAGTGTCACGGCCCTTGACGAAATTGCTTCTTTTCTGGAACAGGAAGGAATGGGGAAAAAAACTACAAATTTCCGGTTAAGAGATTGGGGTATTTCAAGACAGCGATACTGGGGAGCGCCGATTCCCATAATTCATTGCAAAAAATGTGGCATTGTTCCTGTACCGGAGGAGGAGCTTCCTATCATACTCCCGGAGAATGCCAATCTTCTGGAGGGCGGAAGATCACCGCTTGGGACCCTTGAATATTTTGCAAAGGCAATATGTCCGGCTTGCGGTAACCCCGAGGCCAGAAGAGAGACCGATACAATGGACACTTTTGTTGAATCTTCATGGTATTATGAAAGATACTGCAGTCCGAATTGTGACAGCGGCATGTTTGATATCAAGGCTGTAGATTACTGGATGCCTGTAGATCAGTATATAGGCGGCGTTGAACATGCTATTTTGCATTTGCTCTATTCAAGGTATTTTACACGCGTGCTGAACGACTTTGGACTTGTAAAATACAAGGAACCTTTTACCCGGCTTTTAACTCAGGGGATGGTCTGCAAAGAGACGGTATCATGTCCAAAACACGGTTTTCTTCTTCCTGAAGAGGTTGAAGGAATTGGCGCTGATCGACATTGTAAAAAATGTGGCGAGATGGTTACTCCTGGCCGGGTTGAAAAAATGTCCAAGTCGAAAAAGAACGTTATCGATCCGAATATTCTTCTTGAAAAGTACGGTGCTGATACAACGAGACTCTTTTGTCTTTTTGCCGCTCCGCCGGAAAAAGATCTTGAATGGAGCGAACAGGGTGTTGAAGGCGGTTATCGTTTTTTGAATCGTGTCTGGCGCATTGCTTGGAACTGGATTGATTCAATCAAGGATACAACTCCTTTTAACGGAAGTCCCGATCTTCTGGAAGGCCGAACCCGTGAACTCTACAAAAAAACCCATGCGACCATATATAAAGTTACAAAAGATATAGAAGACCGGTTTCATTTTAATACTGCAATCAGTGCAATCATGGAGCTTGTGAATACCATGTACGGAATCGATCCTGTTAAAAGTGACACTCAAAATATCGGGGTCATGCGATTTGCCATGGAATCTGTTGTTCTCCTTTTGTTACCGATTGTACCACATTTTGCGGAAGAGCTCTGGGAGACCCTTGGATTTGAGACCAGTGCTCTATTGTCATCATGGCCGTCATACATGGAAAGTGCCCTGTTAAAGGATGAACTTTTGATCGTGATTCAGATAAATGGTAAATTAAGAAGCAAGTTCCATGTTGATGTGGATGTTGACGATAACACAATCAAAGAGTTGGCCCTTTCGGACGAGCGCGTTCAAAAATTTATAAATAATAAAACCATTAAGAAAATTATTGTGGTCAAGAATAAGCTTGTGAATATCGTAGTATCAGATCTCGTAACATGATAGAAAAACAGGTCTTTTTTTTTGGACATTATCGGGCGTGGTGAAGCCTTCTCGAAG
>CAZKDT010000284.1:0-4419 GCA_964551515.1 uncultured Desulfobacteraceae bacterium
CAGATCCATGGATAAAATAGCAAAGAAAGTTCCGGCCCCTTTATGGATACGGGCATCCATCGGCGGTTGTGCGGTTGGCCTGATCGGCCTGTTCCTTCCGGAAGTTTTGGGGAAAGGGTATCATGTGGTTCAAACCACGATTGAGGGTGCTTTTTCACAGGGACTTGCAATTGTGGGGATTGCTACACTTGCAAAGATCGTTGCCACCGCTTTGACCCTGGGTTGGGGAGGGTCCGGAGGAATATTTGCTCCCTGCCTGGTCATCGGAAGTCTTGCAGGATTGACTTATCACCATGGTCTTGTTTTACTGTGGCCTTCGGCATCCTGGGTAAATGAAGGATGTTTTGCTTTGCTGGGGATGGCGGGTCTTATAAGCGGTATGCTACAGGCTCCTTTAACAGGAATCTTTCTTATTGTTGAAATTACAGGAGGATATGAAGTTATTCTGCCGCTAATTATTGTATCTGCTATTACTACAAGTCTTTGCCATTATATTGAACCGGCGGCTTATTATATGAAAGATCTCGTAAATTATGGACACCTTTTAAGACCCGGCACAGATGCCCGGGTTTTGTCAGATCTGAACGTGTCAGAGCTTATTGAAAAGGATTGCATCGCCGTATCACAAAACATGCTTTTGCGTGATTTTATCGACATCGTCAAAAAATCCCATCGGAACTATTTTCCTGTGGAAGATGAAGAGACGGATCATTTTATGGGAATAATCCATTTAGACGATATCCGGCAGTATCTCTTCAATCCGGTCATGTATGATACCGTTTTTTTAGGTCAGATCATGAACACTAAGGTTGAAGTTGTCCATCCCCAAGACGATTTAGCCGATGTTATCCAAAGAATGGATGCAAATCGTCTTTTTTCCATGCCGGTTTTAGTAAACAACAAATTTATCGGTCTGATTTCAAAGGGGACTCTTCTGGATCAATATCGCAAAGAGCTTATGGTTCAGACGAGCCAGTCGATTTGATAAAAAGAAGATTACATAAAGGAGAGTCAAATGAATAATCAAATACTACATATTTTTCGAAATAATCCTCTGGGAAGGGAAACGCTGTTTCAATCCATCTACTTCTCCAAGCAGGTAAATGTCTCTCCGGTTGTTTATATCCCCAAGTCTACTAAGTTTTTAATGTATTTTGACAACGATGTGGTTCAGATTGATCTTGACGATTCGTATCTCACATCCCCGGACACCGCCTTAGAACACGTGACCAAAGTGTTGGAACAAGCAGGTGTGGAACCTATATTCTTAGATCCAAAACATTATACAGCCTCAACTCTGCCGGATATCCATACGAATTTCAACTACATGTGCTGCCCTCGCACCATTAGCGACCTGTCTTCCAAAATTGGCTTTGGCTACATAGGACCAAGGGTCAGACGCATAGTAAAGTCAGCGCAATTTCCGGTTCTTATCACCAGCCCGGTTTTTAAAGAGTGGAAAAGTATTGCAGTATTGTTCGGCGGTTCAGTCAATGCGGTCAAAGCCCTTAAACTTGGATTTCGCATAAGCAGGATTTCAGGCATGTCGCTGGATGTTTTTACGCAGAAGGAAAAAAAATCTCTGGAATCATACCAGCAGGTAATCAAAGACAGAAATCTTAAAGAAGAAATGGACCTTTATGTTAACAGGTGGCATTTTTTTGAAAACGGAACCCTGGAAGAAAACCTCTATGATGTTCCACATGATGCTCTCGTAGTTGTGGGTGCTTATGGGCACGGATTAGTCAAACACTTTCTTTTTGGAAGCAAAATGGAAAAGATACAGGCTACAATTACGAATAATCTTTTGATTGTAGGGCCTAATTATACAGCAACCATATAGTTGGTATTTGGGGTGATTAAAATTGCCCATAATATTACTTTAAAAAATATCCCATATTTATTTCTTCCCGTACACCAGGTGTCAGGTGTCAGGGGCTAAGGTTCAGAATAGACGACACTGTTAATTCAACATTATTTACCAACAAATTCTTTGTCTTTATTTTGAATTGCACCTCGAATTTACTGGTAACATCTCAATAAATTATGGAGCCTACTGGTAATAAAATGTAACCTGTCTGGCTGTTTGATCAGGTTAGTGAGCCTTAAGAAAAAACAACGAATAAGATCATTCATCTTTTAAATATATGATGTTGCGTTTAAACAGTTGCTATTAAAGGATTAGCACCTGTTTTTTTTCTTTAGGCCCACTTAACTGTAAGTTCCAGACAGGTTGCATTTTATTACCAGTTGGCGGGTCAATATGATTATTTAATACACCAGAACTTATTGAGAAGTTAACATTTGCTGCAGATAACAAGTTAAGATTATAAGATAATATAACCATTTAAAATTACCTGTATGACAATTAAATATTCTTTTAAAAATGACTCAAATAATCTTTGATTTAAGCGCAAACAAAGCGAGGCAAAGTTAGACAAAGTTAGACTTATTGCCTGTGTTCATCATTCCTGACACCTGAAACCTTAATGATATGGTCTTTTTGCTTACCCAGCCTGCCCAATTTATCCAGTTAAATCTTTTAGGTTTTTATTTAACCGGGATGGAACTTATTTTTTTTACATGCTTGGATTGGCTGAATGCAGTAATATTTTCAAAGGGCTGCAATGATATGTTAAGGGGAAAAAACTATGTTTTCATATTTTTCGGATTGCAGGTGAGATGGTCATACATGAGATTCTTGAGCTTTTGCTGCAGAACCGAGTAAGAGTAGAAGCGTGTTGCAATTTTGTAGTTTGTTTCGACCATTTTTTGGCGAAGTTCCTGGTTTTCAAGAACCTCTCTTGCTTTGCTGACCGCATCCTCCGTAACATACCCGTCTATCTCTACGGTAAGAAATCCTTTGGGTTCTATATCAAATGTATAAATTGAATATTTGTTCACAACTATGGGTTTGCGAAAGTATACGGCTTCGAGAAAGGCATTTCCAAATCCCTCAAAATTGGATGGATACGTTACAAGATCGGCGTGTGGATAAATATCATCAAGAGTGTAAATTTTCTTTCCTGTTTTAGTCAATCCCCTCTGTTCACTGATAATATCTGATACAAAAACAGTATCAACACTCATCAGCTTTGAATATTCTATGATTCTTTGTTCATAATCGTGGCCCTCATCACCGGAAGCATGTGAAATTATAAGCCTGGCTTTTTTGCCCAGCCTGTGGACCAGTTCTATTGCATGTTCGATTCCTTTACGCTTTACAACACGGGTTGGCTGAAGGATAAAAAACTCATCATCTGCAATTTCAAGGGATTGTCGCACATCTTTCGCATAATCATCAACCGGAGACGGAGGATTTTCAAAGTCCATAACATTCGGAATAATAGTTGCCGAAATACCTGTTCTAAGGCTAAGCTGATTATCACCTGAAGAATTGATGGTTACGTGTTGTATCGACGGCAGATGGGGAGGAAATGCCATGTTCAGGTATTCCCAAATACTATTTGTCAAAAATTGCTGCCGTTCCCAGAAAAAATCGTGATGGTGGGCCATTGTAGAGATTCCGGTCTCTGATATCACCTCAGTAACAGCGAGACCCAGGGGGATATTTAGTGGAATTGTCAGTGCATTTTCCGGAATTAAAAGTTCAATGGCAAATTTTTCAATGAATTTGTATAAATCATCCTTTAATTTTCTTTTGATTGTCATAATTTTTTGTGTAACATGCCGTTTACGTTTATGAACCCCAAAGCAGTTATTGAAAATATCTTTAATCTCGGGATGTGCAAAATGAGCTTCTTCTGCCAGATAGGAACAATCCGCCGGACGGTCAAGCTCGCCTGCAAAATAAAAGCAAGAAAATCCTTGCCGTTGAAAAACAGTAGCCCATTTTTCTGTTTCCAGGGAAACACCATCTGTTCCTGCAAAACGGGTAGAAACAAATCCAACATTGTGTTTTAAACCGCAGTATGGGTAGTTGCTCATTTATTGCTCCTTTTAAAATTTTGATGCTCTCGTAAAAAGTCCAACTTCTGCGTTGCGCTGCATTTCGCAATCATTCAACGTACGAAAAGTACGCTCCCTACGGGACCGGCGGATAGCCGATGATTACAAAATTTGCACGCCTTGAATTTGAACTTTTTACGAAACCGTCTAAATTGGACTTTTTGATAGTTCATCAAAATCTGGTTGTTTATTGGGTTCTAAAAAGCCTGGTCCTCCCACCGGGGCAGAGCCCCTCTGGGGCGGCGCCTGGACCCGGATCTTTACTATTTCCTTGCACCTGTTTTGGTATCTTTTATTATTTAATTCCCTTTGTCTATAAATTTTTTTCGCAAATCTTTTGTTAAAAATGATATTATACCTAAATTTTGCACGAGACGCTGGCTTTCATATGCAAGGCATTTAAGGGTGAAGTTATAGTGAACTATTACGAGCCCTTAATAACACAGCATA
>CAZKDT010000285.1:0-4406 GCA_964551515.1 uncultured Desulfobacteraceae bacterium
GCGATTACGGCTTAATCCAGCCAAACACCTGATTTATAGTGAATATGAAATGAAAATTTTTGATATTTTATCAAAAGAAGCGATTCTTGCTGACTTGAAATCACGTGACAAAAGAGGTGTTCTTGAAGAACTCGTAACACCTGTAGCTCGTATTGCCGACATAAATCATGAGCTTCTTGTAAGAGTGCTGATGGAACGGGAACAACTGGGCAGCACCGGCATCGGTGAAGGCATCGCAATTCCCCATGGCAAGGTAAAAAATCTTGAATCACTAATACTCGGTTTCGGCCTGAGTCGCAAGGGAGTCGACTTTGAATCCATGGATGGGCTTCCAACCCATATCTTTTTCCTTCTTATAACGCCCGAAAATACCACAGGTCTTCATTTAAAAATGCTCTCTCGAATTTCCAGGATTTTAAAAAATGATCTCTTCAAACAAAAGCTCTTAAATGCTACTAACAGTAATGAAATTTATTCCATCATTAAAGAGGAGGAAGAAGAAGAAGAATTGTAAACCCGGACGTTGATTAAAAGTGAAAAAGTTGAAAATAATTATTATTACAGGGCTTTCGGGTTCCGGCAAGAGTATCGCAATATCAGCATTTGAAGACGCCGGTTTCTATTGTGTCGATAACATGCCGGTAGCGCTTCTTCCCAAGTTCCTGGAATTGCCAATTGAAAGCAATGCTGAGATTACGGGGCTGGCATTTGTGATGGATCTGCGCGAAAAAAACTTTCTGTCCAGCTACTCATCAGTTTTTGATTCTCTAAAGAAAAAAGGATATAAATTCAAAATCCTTTTTCTAGAGGCCAACGAAGAAATCCTGCTTAATCGTTATAGTCAGACACGGAGACATCATCCCCTGTCTCAGGACAAAAGTCTTCTGGAAGGAATACGTATTGAACAGGAGCAGTTAAAAGAGCTTAAAATTACCGCCGACAAAATTATTGATACTTCTCATTACAATGTCCACGACCTGAAATCTGTAATCAATGATATCGCGCAACAAAGTAAAAATTTTACGCCCATGAGAATAAACATCCTGTCGTTCGGTTTTAAATACGGCACCCCTCACGATGCCAGCCTGATTATGGATGTTCGGTTTCTTGCGAATCCGCATTTTGTGCCTGAGCTCAAAGATTTTGACGGAAAAAACCGTAAGATTAAAAACTATGTCTTAAACAACGATGAAGCCCGCAGGTTCTTAAAAAAATATCTGAACCTGCTTGACTATTTAATCCCATTGTATAAAAAGGAAGGTAAAGCTTATTTAACCATTGCCGTCGGTTGTACCGGAGGCCGGCATCGCTCGGTAACCATTGCCGAAGCTTTATTCGAACATATAAATAAACCCGGAAGGCAGATTATAATCACACATCGTGACATTGATCTTTAGAAGGAAAGGCCTTTGAAAAATGTTCAATTTTGCCTGCCCACCCTGCCCAATGGAATTTATTTTTCTGTTTATTCCATCGGTGTTAAATCCGTATATTATAGTTAGTGTCCATCTATAAATAAGGATTTTTGTTCAAAATCAAGCCTCCGGCCCGGAGGGGCATGCGCAGAAATTGGGCAAAAGGAGGCATTTTGCAAAGGTTTAAAGGAGCATTATGATAGGTATCGTCATTGTAACACACAGTCAGCTGGGAGATGCACTTATTGACGCTGCTGAATTTATTTTAGGTAATCGACCCGATACCATGGTATCGGTTTCCATAGATTTGAAAGAAAACGTTGACAAACTGCGCAAGAAAATTGCCGAAGGGATCAAAAAGGTTGATAAGAAAAAAGGAGTGCTTATTCTTACAGATATGTTCGGTGGAACACCTTCAAATTTAAGTTATTCATTTCTTGAAGAAGGACGAGTGGAAGTCATATCCGGCGTTAATCTTCCTATTTTGATTAAAGCTGTGGATATTCAAGCAGATATGGAACTCAGCGAACTCGCTCAACATCTTGAAGCTTTTGGGAAGAAGAGTATTTCGCTGGCAAGTAGGATTTTAAAAGGGAATAAACGGGAATAGTTTAAAAGGAAAGATCCGGGTCCAGGCGCCGCCCCAGAGGGGCTCTGCCCCGGCGGGAGGGTCCGGTTTTTATTATCCCCAGAGGGGATTTTATTTGTCGGCGTTTAACGATTTGCGGAGTGGTGGAGTAATGGAAGAAATCCCTTGTGTCATCGCTCTCAGAGAACAGATGCCTGGAGAAAATCTGAAAGTTTAAAACGCTTTTTTTTAATCAACACTCCATTACTACGGTTAATTTATACGGGCAGAACCATCTATCTATGACCTGGCCTAGCCTCCGGCCCTAAAGCCTATGGCCCGGAGGGAGAACCTGGTTTTGAATGTAAAAATAAAGGGGGTATTATGAGCATAAAAGTTGGCATTAACGGTTTTGGAAGAATAGGACGTCTTGTCCTCAGGGCTTTGATCGATCATACTGAACTGGAAGTCACCGCAATCAATGATCTCATGGATTCAGCTACAATGGCTCATCTTCTTAAATATGATTCCGTGCACGGCAAGCTTGATTTGGAAGTAACCGGCAAAAACAGATCCATAGAAGTGGGTGGGAAATCCATTGCCGTTACCTCTATTAAAGATCCTGCCAACCTTGGATGGAAAGATTTGGGCGTGGACATTGTTGCAGAATGTACCGGTCTTTTCAGAGACCATGAAAGCGCATCAAAACATCTTTCCGCCGGTGCACGAAAAGTCATAATATCCGCGCCCGCTCAAGAACCGGATATTACCGTCGTCATGGGGGTCAACTCAAACCAATATGACCCCAGAAGGCACCACATCATATCAAATGCATCCTGTACCACCAATTGTCTTGCTCCAATAGCCAAGGTGCTCCTTGAAAATTTCGGAATCAGGAGCGGCCTGATGACAACTATACATTCGTACACAGGAGATCAGCGCCTCCTCGATTTTCCTCACAAGGATCTGCGAAGGGCCAGAGCGGCCGCGCTGTCAATGATTCCAACAACCACAGGCGCAGCCAAGGCCGTTGCTCTGGTGCTGCCGGAACTATCCGGCAAGTTAAACGGTCTTGCCATTCGCGTCCCCACACCAAATGTATCGATTGTCGATTTTGTTGCAACTTTGGAAAAGTCAGGTATTACGGCCTCTGATGTAAATGCCGCCCTTAAAGAGGCTTCAGAAACATCACTTATCGGCATACTTGGATATAGCGATATTCCACTTGTATCCTCCGATTATAATGGATCAACATTATCCTCTATTGTCGATGGACTAACCACCTACACCGTTGAAAATATGGTCAAAGTGCTATCCTGGTACGATAATGAATCCGGGTACTCAAACAGGATGGTCGATCTTGCAGCCATGATCGCTGCACAACTATAGGAACAAATTGAAGATTTTCGATTGAAAATTAATAACAGCGTTCGACCCTTAAATAGTCAATCTTCAATTTTCAATCTCAAAGGGGATTAATTGATGACAAATCGCAGACCACTTATTGCCGGGAACTGGAAAATGTTTAAAACCTGTCCCGAGGCTGTTGAAACTGCCGTACTACTTGTAAAACTCTTGGACAAGACCACGGATATAGATGTGATGATCGCGCCGCCGTTTACAGCGCTGGCACAGGTATATGATGTCATCAGGGGGAGCTGTATTTCCCTGGGCGCACAAAATCTATTTTGGGAAGCCCAGGGAGCCTACACAAGCGAAATATCACCTGCAATGCTTGTATCCTCCGGATGCAAATATGTCATTATCGGTCATTCTGAACGTCGCCAATATTTCAACGAAACCGACGAAACCGTCAACAAGAGAATAAAGGCTGCCTTTGATAATAATCTGATACCTGTAATGTGTGTTGGAGAATCTGAAAAAGAACGGGAATCAAAAAATACATTTTCCATACTTGACAAACAGGTAAAAAAAGGGTTAGAAGGCTTTTCTTCGGATAACCTGAAAAATCTGGTTATAGCATATGAACCTGTCTGGGCTATTGGAACCGGTAAAACGGCGACTTCCGAGCAGGCTCAGGAAGTTCATCAGTTTTTACGTTCTGTGCTTGAAGAAAGTTTCGGGAATATGCTTGCTAAATCTATTAGAATACTATATGGAGGCAGCGTTAAACCAAACAATATCAAGGAACTCATGGCAATGCCTGATATCGATGGAGCACTTGTAGGCGGAGCAAGCCTTGATCCTGAAACATTCAGCAAAATCGTTCATTTTAAAGAATAATTATGACAACATTTCTGATAATAATACATGCGATCGTCTGCATAGCCCTTATTATGATAGTCCTCCTGCAAACCGGAAAAGGTGCTGACATGGGCGCTGCTTTTGGAGGAGGCTCAAGTAATACC
This sequence comes from uncultured Desulfobacteraceae bacterium, assembly GCA_964551515.1. GTDB lineage: Bacteria > Desulfobacterota > Desulfobacteria > Desulfobacterales > UBA11574 > S5133MH16. The sequence goes on from CAZKDT010000285.1 coordinate 4,353, forward strand.
CTTTTTGGCAGTACAGGCGGCTCAACCTTTTTGGGCAAAATGACAACCGTGGCG
>CAZKDT010000286.1:0-4380 GCA_964551515.1 uncultured Desulfobacteraceae bacterium
TTGGCATAAGTTATTTTTTCGTAGCCTAATGTATCTTAGAAATCGTTGTGTTTGTCAAGTTTTAACAGGCAGGGTAACGTCAAAGTCGGTAATGATAATTTAGGCTGATAGATTCCCAAGGATGGTTTTGCCCAGAGAGAACACTATCCCCGCCAATAAGCTGGACATATTGTCTAATTTGACAACAGCAATCCCTTGGAGCTTCTGCTCAAATATTATGAAAAGTGGTTATATGCCGATTAAATTTAATGCCAAATGCGGTTTAGCGGCTATGTCCCGTAGTGCTCGCGCAATATTTTGGTGCCCGATAAGGCGCAATATACTGATAACAAAGTTTCGCAAAGTTGCCATCATACGTGGCCCTGCATTTTTGCGAATTTGAGATCTGTCTTCATCAAAGGTGACATCACGAACATAATGGCTTTTAGTCTCAATCCCCCAATGGCCACGAATAAGGGAAAGAAGACGGGCTGGATCGGCCTTGGCGGGTGATAAGCTGGTAATAAGATATGCTGTTTCCTGATGGATTTTGCCGGATTTGATAATTTCGCTATATCGCTCAATGTGAGCGACTTGCCCGCAGTGCGGGAATTTTACAAAATCATTTAATTTTGTGCTGGTACGAATTTTACGGATTTCCAGTCGGCCATGCGCTTTTTCGATTGTTTCGGCCTCAGGGGGGAAAAGCCTCAGAGAGGTTAAGGTCTTTAATATCCGTTTTAAGGGTTTCCTGGTTACCTTTTACCGTAAACAGATAGTCTGCCTGTTTTTCTTCCACAAGAAAACGGGCCAGGTCAGTTTGCGTATGCATGGCATCACCGGTGACCACTTTATTTTTTAAATCCAAGGGCGCTAACAATGGCCGGGCAGCGGGGATTTCATTGGACTTTGATGCAATCTGTTTTTGGGCAATGGTGATCCCTTTTTGATGAATAATAGCGCTAAGTAAATGGACTTGGCGCCCTTCTTCATTCCGAGCGCCTTTAAGGACTTTGCCATCAAAGGCAACAGCGCACCCGGAGAAAAGAGAGCCGAGCCATCCATATAGGGCTTGATCAACGGTTTCTGCGTCAATGGCTTGCAGTACCCGGCGTATGGTGGGTTCACTGGGCGGCTCATAACGTTTATTTTTATCATTATAGCGGGACCATAAACGTTTTAACTGATTTTGTGTCCGGTTTTGTGCCCATTGTGCTATAGCCGTATAACTGCGGCAGCCACATAATACAGAACAAATTGATATAGCGATAATGGAAATGATGCGATGCCGTTTGCCTCTTTTATGGCGTGGGTCGGGAAGCATTTTTAATGTTTCAATAAGGTCTTCAAGTTGTTTTTTTGTAAATTTCATAGGGTGAACCTTTCGTATAAACTTAGAGTTTAGAATTGGTTCAACGAGCGAATAAATCGCAGAGCTGCTTAATGGGCGAATAAAAACAGCTTTGGGTTGACCATGGTAATAATACCGGCGGGCGGACTTGCCAAATCCCCGGGTTGTCCCGAGGTAAGTCCAATTGGCTGCTTTATAGCACGTTCCGGCAAAACGGCTGATATCCACAAACGTTTCCACCAAAAGGATGGGATGGCCGTAAATCTGTTGCCAGTCAATACTTAAGCGTTTCAAATTCAGGCTTAATGTTTTAGATGCCAGGTTGGGGATATGAATACCTGTTAAAATCAGAAATCTTGAATTATTGGCTATAAGATGTAATCGTTGCCATTGAATGGCTTGAGGCCACCCAATCCAGGAATCTCTCGGGTGACATTGCAAGGCTGCCGATGACCATCCCAGCAATGCGACCCAGTGGCCTTGTATTTCGGCAACATAGCGAAGCGATTCGCCAACCAACTTTTTAAAACCCAAATAGTGCTGATCGGCCATCAGCTTGTCCCATTCCGATCGCTCTGAAGACTCAATAAGACGGACAATTAAAGAATTTAGAAATTCTTTTTCGTTCTGCTTTGAAAAAAAAGGGTCATTGCACATGCCCCTTCAGTAACACATTAAAAAATAAAAAACCAGTCCTTTTGTGATAAAATTAAAATTTAATGGGTTATATTCGAAAATGACGGAGCCGTGATCTTTCCCTTGGCACACTGGATATTCGACATAAGTCCTGGCCCAAACAACAAATTGCACCACAAGACGAACTATGGTGCCAGAGGCACTGCACCGAAGGCTTTTCACGAATGATAAGGGGGTAATAGTCTGGATAAAATTAAAGCGACTGAGAACGGCCGACATTTTCTGAGAAAAAACGGAGGAATTCGGAAGATATACACGGGCCAACAGATAGCCCGGGAGAAAATCATCAATCGGAGAGCTAAAAAAACAGGGCGAATGATTCGATGAAATTGAGGGACCTTAATATCTACTCAAGCAAAGCTCCGTGCTTGCGCAAAATGTCTTCCTTTGTAATTATCTCGGGAACTCCGCGAGGCTTTGTGACGGTCTTGCCGCTGAGGATCATGATTTCAAAAAGATAAAAGATGGCGTAGCGTTCATTGTGGAAGACAATGCATTTATTGGCATTTTCCTGCCGTACTTTCTGGCGGAACTTCCTGATGCCTGTATCCTCGCCCGCATCTTCAAGTTTTTCCTGCTGGATCATCCAGTCGCGGAAGGCCCTGCTAAGCGCCATGGTCAAAATGGTGAGATAGGCGTGAACAAGAAAACCGGCCTTGCTGTTTTCAGGCGGTCTTTTGATGAACCATCCCTGCTTTGATTCCCTGAACAGTGAGTTTTCAATTTCACTTCGGGCATCATAGCCATCGTAAACTTTCAGGGGCTTTTTAACAGGGCCGTTGGTTAAAATAACCATTGTTTTGATATTAGGATTTTTTTCTCTATAGGGATCATGCAAAACAACTACCGCGTTAATGGGGCTTGGTTTAAAATCTTTTTTGTTTTCATGACTGCCGCTGCCCAGTTCACCGTAAAAACCGGCGGTGGTCAGTTCCTCAAGACCTACAACATCCCACGTTTCGATTACTTGTTTTTTATTTTTTCCATGCCCCGTAGTCTTCTTGCGCTCTCTTGTGACACGCTGACCCTGTTCCACCAACGAGAGAGCATCATCGTAGACATTTTGGCTTGATTTGGCCGGGATATAAAATATGATACCCTTGCTATTGAGCCACCACAGCAGCTTGCCGTCCATAAAACCGCGATCCATAGCAATAGAGACAATTTTAGCATGTTCGCCAAGATTGGTAATGGCCTGTGCTATAACTTCTTTTGTCAAAAGAATATCGTGTGTCTCAATAGTGGCAAAACGCATGGCGATGGGAAGGCGGCTGTTCGGATCCCAAATCACCCATATTTTGAAACCAAACACAGTGACCCTGATTTTTTTGATTCTGCCCTTTCGTCGTCTGAGTTCCGGAGCTTTTTCTTTGGTCACCTTGCCCCGGCCCTTGCATTGCTCGGTGGCTTCAAGGTCGGAGGCGTCAAGCAATGCTTTGATTTTACGCGGAAAAAATGAATGGGCCGCCAGTATTGAAATGATTTTATTGAAAACTCTCTCCAATGTCTTGCCGGCGATAGCGACAATAAACGATGCGATAAACTCCGGGCAAACCGGCCCTCTAATTTCGGTGTTGTTTTTGTCCTCCCGGTTTGCTGAAGATTTATCAAGACCTCGTCGATTGACGCCTTGCTTGACCTCACGGCCATTAAATCCTACAAGGTGCATAAGCGATTGAGATTGCAATAAGACAGGTCCGATATGGTAAAAAAAGTTCAACCCTGCTATAATACGCATTAAATAGATGAGCATAACTGCGGAAAAAGGAACAGGGCTCTGCCGCTTGCGATGGCGTCGCGGGGCAAGTTGTTCAAGAACTTTCATGATTTCAAGTTCACGCAGGAAACAGAAAAATTCATCGAATAAGCCGGCATCGCCAAGCCCGTATATTTCATGAATTTCCTGTTCATTAGCGAGCTCCTCCGCGATTCCGGCCTGGTCTCTTTCGGCTGTGTGCCAGGCAAGCCGTTGGAATATAGTTTCTGATGCGGTTTTGATAATATCCATGCCTTCAGCATACAGTGAAAAAACCGGCTTGTCAAGGCAAGGAGGTTTATAACATATTGATATTACTACAGATAACGACCGCCAGATTTTGCCTTAGCAGAGCTTTTCCAGAGGCAGATAGGGAGGGGTTGCCTGCCTTGTTTGTCGTCGCAAAAAGAGGGTTTCAAGAGTCCTGTGCTACCTGATTTGAGTAAGATGGATGGTGAAAATGAATTCTTGATTTTGCGGTTTTGCAAAATTTTTTTCAAAAAAATTATGGCTTATGTCGAATATCCAGGTCCCGTTTTTGAGTTTATGAATTTACCTTGAAGTTAGATTTTTCTTGTGCTATGACCGGCGCAAATAC
>CAZKDT010000287.1:0-4362 GCA_964551515.1 uncultured Desulfobacteraceae bacterium
AGGCATATAGTTGATATTCCGAGGATTATTTTTTGAGCATAACGCAGAGATTGGCCAAAAGACCATTTATGTATGGACACTAAATAAGAATTCCTTGACAAACTTATTTATGCAATTACTTTGCACCGTATTTATAAGTCTGTTGATTAATGAGGATTTTCGTTCAATATCGATGCATGCGAAAAAATAACCACCCCAGTACGATCTGCCGGATCTACCCCGGTTGAACACCCTGAGGGTACCCGGTAACAGGGCAGGCTGAACATGCTCAGAAATTGTGCGAAAAAACCATTAATCAACAGACTCATTTATTTACCCTGAAAAATAGAGAAATACCATAACTATGAAAAACGCTATTAACAAGGTCAGAAATATAGGAATCAGCGCACACATTGATTCCGGAAAAACTACGCTCACCGAAAGAATCCTTTATTTCACAAAAAGAATACATGCTATCCACGATGTAAAAGGAAAAGATGGCGTTGGCGCAACCATGGATTCCATGGAGCTTGAGAAAGAACGTGGCATCACTATTGCTTCAGCTGCAACTTATTGTGAATGGCTTGGCCATGAAATCAATATTATCGATACCCCGGGACACGTTGACTTTACTATAGAAGTCGAGCGGTCTTTACGGGTTCTGGACGGCGCCATACTGGTTCTATGCGCTGTAGGCGGTGTTCAGTCCCAATCCATCACTGTTGACCAGCAGATGAAACGATATAACGTGCCCTGTATCGCTTTTATCAACAAATGTGACCGGAGCGGCGCAAATCCCCTTCGGGTCATTAATCAGCTCAAAGAAAAACTGGGGCACAATGCGGTAATCTTTCAGATCCCCATCGGACTTGAGGCGGATCTAAAAGGAGTTGTGGATCTTGTATCAATGAAAGCCGTCTATTTTGACGGTGCAAACGGAGAAGATGTTAGAATTGAAAATATCCCGCAGGATCTTCTTGAGGAATCCCTTCAACGACGGGAAGACCTTATCGATTCGGCCTCCATGTTTTCGGACCAACTCACGGAAGCTGTTCTTGAAGAACAGGAGATTACCCAGGACATGATCCTCTCGGCAGTGCGAACGGGAACCCTGACACGCCGGCTAACACCGGTCTTTATGGGATCGGCCTATAAAAACAAAGGGGTTCAGCCGCTCCTTGACGCTGTCACCAGACTGCTCCCCTGTCCTTATGATGTAAAAAATGAGGCTCTTGACATGGATAATGGCGAAACGCCGGTTACCCTGTCCGTTGAGCTGAACAAACCCCTGGTTGCCCTGGCCTTCAAACTCGAAGAAGGACAATATGGTCAATTAACTTATATCAGAGTATATCAGGGGTCTCTTTCCAAAGGCGATACTATCTTCAATGTCCGAAACGGGAAAAAAATCAAAGTCGGCAGGGTGGTCCGCATGCACGCAGAGCAAATGGAAGACATTGAAACCATTCCGGCGGGATATATCGGAGCTCTTTTTGGAATTGACTGTGCCTCCGGTGACACTTTTGTGAGTCGCGGCCTCAACCTGGCAATGACATCCATGTTTGTCCCCGATCCTGTTATTTCCCTTGCCATTGTGCCAAAAGACAACACATCCCAAATAAATATGTCTAAGGCCCTGAACCGGTTCAGCAAAGAGGACCCCACATTCAGAACCTATGTTGACGATGAAACCAAAGAGACCATTATTGAAGGCATGGGTGAACTTCACCTTGAGGTCTATGTAGAGCGAATGCGCCGTGAATATACCGCCGAGGTTGCCACCGGTAAACCGCGTGTGGCCTACAGGGAAACCATAACTCGCAGAAGTGAATTCAACTATACTCATAAGAAACAAACCGGCGGCGCCGGACAATACGGTCGCGTGGCTGGTTATATGGAACCTGTCACCTCAACCGAATTGGTCTTTGAAAATAAAATCGTGGGGGGGAGTATCCCGACCCAATTTATCGCTTCATGCGAAAAGAGTTTCAGACAATGCATGCAAAAAGGACCGAAAATGGAATTTCCCGTTAACGGCATTAAAGTGGTCATCAATGATGGGGCCTCACATGCGGTGGATTCATCTGATATGGCGTTCATGGCAGCGGCCCGGGGAGCCTTTCGTGAGGGGTATTTCAAGGCCGGGCCGGTGATTCATGAGCCGATCATGAAAGTGGTCGTGGAAACACCATCTGAGTTCCAAGGCGCTGTTATGGGTCTTTTAAACCAACGCCGTGGAATAATTGTCGGTTCTCAGGATGAAGGCCCTATGTGCGTTGTTGAAGCCCGGGTTCCCCTTGCTGAAATGTTTGGTTTTTCAACCGTCTTAAGATCATCCACACAAGGCAAAGCCCAGTTTACCATGGAATTGGGTTCTTATAAACAGGTGCCGAAATCTATTGCCGAAGAACTGGTCAAAAAGACAGAAACACAAAAGAAAGGAAAATCATCATGATAAAAAAAGAGCTCATCCTCCAAAACCCTTTAAGGTTCATCGGAGATAAAAGCGAAGATATTCTTCCTGAAGGAGGTTTTGGAGCCGTTCTTGCGCGTGCGGGAGTCGGTAAAACTGCGCTGCTGGTTCAGCTGGCTTTACATACACTTTTAAAAAGTAAATATGTTCTTCATATCAGCCTCGACGACCCAGTCAATAAAATCAGTTTGTGGTACAAGGAGGTCTTCCGCCATCTAACCCAATCATACGATGCAAAAAAGAAAAACAAACTATGGGAAGATTTATTGCCGTACCGGTTCATTATGACGTTCAAAGTTGAGGGGTTCAGTGTGCCCAAACTGAAGGAAAGGCTTACTGACCTGAAGGAACAGAATATTTTTTCGCCCCAGATGGTTCTGATCGACGGATTTGAATTTAACGAAAGCGCAAGAACATCCCTTTCTGAATTTAAGAGCCTTGCACAAAACCATTCCTTGTATGTGTGGTTTTCCGTGAAGACCCATCGTCAAGAAACACACGGCCCTGACGGCATGCCGGCGTCGCTGTTGGATGTCTCGGACATGTTTGACGTTGTGATCCAACTCCGGCCTGAAGGCAAAAAAATCCATGTGATGACGTTAAAGGGAGGACCAGCGGATTCCGACCGACCGGCATTGTTTCTTGACCCTGCGACCATGCTTGTAAAAGATACGACCTGATCCGGACAAGCCAACAAAAAACAAATAATATCCAATGTCGAATTCCCAATATCCAATTTTCAAGTATTTGATGGGTCGAGGAGTTTTTCTTTTAGAGCCCCAAATTAAGCGGAATGAATGATCCGAAACGAAACCGTACACTGTTTGAATGCATTAGGGATCGTTTCGAAAAAACAGCGCTTTTATGAATTCATAATGAAAAGATAAAAAATGTCATCTGCCGAACTTATTTATTTAAATATTGATACACTGTTTTTTCGTTAAGAGCCCTTATGCATGAGTTTGTACGGTGTAGTTGCGGATTATTCATGGAGCGGTTCAATTAAAAAAACTCCCCGATCCCTCAAGTATTTTTCAGACGGACATTAATCATTGAAAATCGGAATGTGGCAGGAAACCATATTTTTGATAAATTTTTTGGGCGGACGAGGATCGAATAAAATCGAGAAACTTTTTTGCATTTTCAGGGTGAGGAGCATTTTTAAATTTGCATACATAATAATTTATATTTTTTCTCTGATCTAAATCTTCACCGGGCTCCACCACATCAACGGCAAGGCCCATTGCCTTTGCGTGGGTTATTTCCGTTGCCCAGACCGGTCCCACATCCACCGTTTTTTTTGAAATCCTTAACGGGGTTTCTCTGTGATGAACAACCGTAAAAATGGTAGTCCCCTGAGCACGCTTTTCCTCCATAATTCGATGAACAAGAGCATCCTGGCCTGCCTGCCGGTACATATCCATAATATGAAAAGCAATATCTTCATTTTCAGGATCCGGCTGTGAAATTCGGATAGTGTCCCCGGCCAGGTCCCTAACAGAGGTTATGCCGGAGGGATTTCCTTCCGGGACCATCAGCGCCAGTCGATTGTGCAGGTAAAAGTAATAATCATCCCTATGAATATGACCGGACCCCTCAAGGAGGTTCATGGCTTTTTCATTAACCGACGTATAAATGTCCGGGGTAACATCCAGGATTTTGCCTTTAAACAGAGCGCCGCCGGATAAGATCTGTTTGAGTTCAAGCCCTGGTGGAAGGGTTTCATAAAATATTTTTTTCACATCCGAATGTTCCTTTTGAAAGACAGAAATGATCTCTTTCATGGCCATAAACTGATTTCCAGCCATAAAAAGGACAAGGTCTGCAGAATCTGCTATCTCCAAATTATGAAGGTCGTCCCTTATGTTGTGAGTTTTTCTATCTTATTGAAATTGCATGATTATATTGAC
>CAZKDT010000288.1:0-4340 GCA_964551515.1 uncultured Desulfobacteraceae bacterium
TCTGAGTTCCGTCTGTTATCCTTGCTGCAATCAATTCATCACCCGGAACCAGACTTAAGGCGATAATACCGCCAGATCTGGGTCTGGAAAACGCCATAAGATCCGTTTTTTTGACCAGCCCGCTTCGGGTTGCTATAATAACGTAATACCCCGGTTCAAATGCCGGAACAGCAAGCACGGTAGCAAGTTTTTCATTCTTTCCCAGATTAAGAAGATTAACAATGGCTTTCCCTCGGCTCATGCGGCCGGCCTGGGGAATATCGTACACCTTGCACCAGTAAACTCTTCCCTGGTTTGTGAAAAACAGAAACATATGGTGGGTGGACGCCACAAACAGACTTGAGATAAAATCGTCATCTTTAACCCCCATGGCGGTCTTGCCTTTGCCACCACGCTGCTGTTTCCGGTAGAGGGTAATGGGATTCCGTTTTATATAACCGCTTTTGGAAATGGTAACAACCATGTCCTCTTCAACAATCATATCCTCAATGGTTATCTCTTTTGTTGATTCAACAATCTCAGTCCGGCGTTCGTCTCCGTACTCCTGCTGTATTTTCGTTAACTCCTCCTTGATAATATTTTTCACAATACGCTCACTGCCTAAAATCTCTTTGAACCATGCAATATCTTTGAGAATATTCTTGTATTCTTCCAGAATTTTTTCCTGCTCCAAACCGGTAAGCCGCTGCAGACGCATGTCGAGTATGGCCTGGGCCTGTATCTCGGTCAGATCGTATGTTCGAATCAGGCTTTTTTTGGCTTGGTCCGGAGATTTCGATTCGCGAATCAGGAAAACAACATCATCAAGATTTTCAAGGGCGATTTTTAAGCCTTCCAGGATATGGGCCCGAGCTTCAGCTTTTTTAAGATCATACCGGGTCCGCCGGATAATAATTTCTCTGCGGTGAAGAATGAAATGCTCAAGAATCTTTTTTAAAGAAAGTTGTTTAGGCTGGTTGTTTACAATGGCAAGAAAGATGATCCCGAAGGTGTTCTCCATCCGGGTGTGCTTATAAAGCTGATTAATTATCACTTCCGCAAACTGATCTTTTTTCAGCCCCACCGCGATCCGCATACCTTCCCGGTCCGATTCATCTCTTATATATCGTATCCCTTCGATCTGTTTTCCTCTTATCAGGATTGCAATTTTTTCGATAAGTTTTGCCTTGTTAACCTGATAAGGAAGCTCCGTAACAACGATTGTCTCTCTTCCTGTCCTTTTGTCCTTTTCGATCACGGCCCTTGCCCTGATCCGGATTATGCCACGGCCGGTTGAATATGCGTCATGAATCCCTGTAGTGCCGTAAATAATACCGGCTGTAGGAAAATCAGGGCCCGGGATATACTCCAGAAGATCCTTATATGTTAGATCAGGATTATCGATAATTGCCTTTGTGGCTTCAATTACTTCAAAAATATTGTGGGGTGGAATGTTGGTGGCCATACCAACAGCAATGCCGGCAGAACCGTTAATCAAAAGGTTGGGAGCTTTGGCCGGAAGCACAGAAGGTTCTGTTAAAGAATCATCATAATTAGGCATAAACTCAACGGTTTCCTTGTCCAGGTCCTCCATCATCTCATGGGCCATACGAGCCATTCTGATTTCGGTATACCTCATTGCAGCCGGACGGTCACCATCCACGGAACCAAAATTGCCTTGGCCGTCTACAAGGGGATACCTTAAAGAAAAATCCTGGGCCATCCGCACAATTGTATCATAAACCGCTGTGTCCCCGTGGGGATGATATTTACCGATAACATCACCGACTATACGAGCGGATTTTTTATAAGCTTTGTTCCAATCGTTTTTCAACTCTCGCATTGCAAATAGTATGCGTCGGTGGACAGGTTTCAGGCCGTCGCGTACTTCCGGAAGCGCTCTCCCGATAATTACACTCATGGCATAATCGAGATATGACTTTTTCATCTCGCTCTCGATACTGATCTGTGCCAACTTTTCTGTATTCAACATATTAAACACCCAACTGAAACGTTAACGGTTCCTACTTTTCAATCCTTAACAGGATCAATCAATTGTTGATAGCTATTGTAATAAATATCTGTTAATGTTAAAAAAGCAGTGGCAACCAGAGGGCCGTAAATAATACCCAGGATTCCGAACATCTTCAATCCGCCGATAATTGAGAAAAAAACAAGGAGCGTATGCATTTTCACCCGTTGACCTACCAGTTTTGGTTTTAACAGATACTCGATTCCACCGGAAAGTATGATGTAAAAAACAATAAAAAATATCCCTGATGCGATCCGTGCCTTTAAGAACAGATAAATAGACACGGGAATAAATACAACGCCGATCCCTATGATGGGAAGAAAAGCGAGAAGGGACATGATAACCCCCCATAAAAACGGCGAGTTAAAATTGAAAAGGAAAAAAACAACCCCTCCCACAACCCCCTGAATTAAACCGCAAAGTCCATTACCTATAAGAATGGCGCCGGCCATGTCCTTAAATTTTTGAATCAGTTTTTCGTCCTGCTCCCTTGGCAGCGGAGAAAGATCAATGATAAATGCAACCAGTTTGCCCCCATCAATTAAAAGATAATAGATAATAAGAAGCATAAAAAAGAAATACATAAAAAACTTGAGTACGTTCGAGGCAATAGAACTGGCCTGCTGAAATAGAAAGAGGCCCACGAATTTTCCGAGTTCTGAAATCGCCTTGTTTACCTCTTCCCCTGTAATTTTTATATGTAAACTGGAAAGAAAAAGGTTTGCTCGTTCAAGAACCCTGCTGCTTTCAAGGAGCGGTTTGATCTGGTCGCTGATTACGCCACCCTTTCCCATAAGATACAGTCCGTAAGCTTCTTTTGACAAAATGCCCACAAAAAAAACGGTCGGGATAAACAGGATAAAAAATATAAAAGCGCAGGTTAGCAGCGATGCAAAAGAAGAATTGATTTTTCTGTTTAAAAAATCATACATTGGTTTGAAAATGCCCGTCACCACAGCGGCAAGAACAATAACCGACATAAAAGGCCAGAAAAGCCAGCCCAGAAAAAAAGCTGAGATAAGAAAAAGGGCTAAAAAAAACCACAAAAGAATATTATGGGAAGTTCTATCCGGCATAGGTCATCCAATTAAAACTATATTTCGTTATCACAGGCTACATTGTTTCTATTTCAGGAACCCGGCCAACCTCGCAAAAGATTGCTGATTTCTGCATTGGAAACTTAATTTCTGCCCAATGATTTATGAATAGGCGCTAATTTAACTTCTCGGAAATCCTGCAACTTTTCTAAAACACAGGTTTATTAACGGCAACCTGTTTATGCCATCAGAATGAAAGAATGGAATGCCGGGATGCTGGAATATTGGGAGTAAGGGTGGAAATAAACCCTTCTAATTTTAAATAACTCCTTCAAACCCATCATTTTTACTCAGCCCGCCCCGCTGTACCCTGTGAAATTTTCAATAGCAAGAGCGAAGCGCATTTCACTGGGGTAGGTCCCCGTTTAAGTACCGGGACAAACCGGCAGATCATACCGGGGTGAAACTTTCTTCCATTTCACCGGAGCCATTATTCCAATTGGTGCGGCCCCCCTCAGTTCTAATGGAGATGATGTTGTTATACTCGATAAAGATATCGTGTAAAAATGAGGGAAGGTGTTTTACTTACTCGCAAATCCACCAGCCACAAATAAAAGAAGGGTTTCATAAACAAAAACAGGGATATAGCTATCATACACCCCATAAACAATTCCGCCGCCAATGATGGCCGGCACAGCACAAACAATCAAGATACCCAACCTTCTGCTGATGTTCATCTATGCAAATCTCCTCTAAGTATATACTTCTCGGAACGCTTTTTATTCAAAACCAATACGGTTCAAAAAGCAATAACTTGATAATATTAGGAATTCTCTTTGTAATATCTCAATAAATTATGGATTCGGCTCAATATCACCATTTAGTACACCAGAACTTATTGAAATGTTACTTCTCTTTATATTAAATTCTTCGCCTGCCCTTGTGAAAAACCGTAACTCAATTTTTCAATCCTTAACAATAACATTTAATTAAGTAAAGGAAAAACAGACAACCCTCTTTATTTTTTAGTATTACCCTAAATGATCGAAAGTCGAGGATGCTCTATATTCAAGGCATCAAGGGCGAAGGCCGTAGTCGTCTACTGCGATCCCTTGATAACGAAAAAGATAGGGTATCATCGGCTTTCCTGAAAGGTAAACAAAATGGTATTTTATTTAAATTTTATATCTCATTTCTAGACGTTTTATGAAAATTCATCTAACCCCATTAAAATGCTAAGTAGTGTCCATCCATAAATGAGGATTTTTGTTCAAGATCAAGCCTCCGGCCCC
>CAZKDT010000289.1:0-4339 GCA_964551515.1 uncultured Desulfobacteraceae bacterium
TTGTTTCTGCCTTTTTCAAAAGGGCAGTCAGTGACTGCCCAATCTCGGGTTCCCGTTTCAGTATACATGTTATCTCTATATGCATTGTGCCCCATGGACATCCTGAATTCCAGGTTATCACAAAAGCCAGTTAATCGGCCCATTTTTTACATTTTCATGATATTCCGTAACGTTCCGTGATAACTATAACAATAAATATAAATATTGACCATATTAAGTTAGGGGAAAACGTGCTGCAAGATATAGAGGATAACGATGAATTCTGTTTTTATGATTGATGTTCAAATTCTTAGCGCTCATCACCGTTCGATAGGTTGGGTTATACTTATCCGAAAAAACCTTTAGGCTTTTTGCCTGGGTTACCCAACCGGACTTTACCTCCACAGGTAGGACCTTCCCATGTTTTTCCCTTAAAAATTCAACTTCAGCGGTTTTTTCTCTCCATGAATAAATCTGTGGGGTTCCTGCATACCTAAACTCCTGGGCAATAAAGTTTTCGGCAAAATATCCTTTATAGGTTCCGTAATCATAATCGAGTATGATTTTTGGTGATAATTGACTCATTGCGCCCAGCATTCCTACATCAAAGAAACAGAGTTTAAAACGGTTTTCCGCAGTGTATGCAGAAAAAGGCGCTTCACCGCTGTTCACAATATAAATCTTGATAATAAGCCTTGCGGTATTCAGCCAGTCAATTGGGCCGGCCAGCCTCGAATATGCTTTGATTCCTGGGACCACACCTTTGAATCTGAATTTTTGCGCTGAACCATCCTGCTCTCTGGCCAACTGGGCCGGAATATTTTTCCATATACGTTCGATATGCATGGCGTTCTGCTTGCCTGAATGTTTCGCAATATCAGCAAGATATGCATTTATTAGATTTGTCTGCCGCTCCCTGACGGTCATAAGCGATAAAAATAAATCTTCTTTATAATCCAAATAAGTCTGAATTATTTCCGGAAGTCCCCCCACAACAAAATATATTTTCAATTGATCCCACAAGAGTGAATGGGCCGTCTCCGGAATAACGGTGTCAAGGGTGCAATTCTGCAAAACATCAAGCAAACGAATTTCTCCTGACGCAGCCAGAAACTCCTCAAAACACATGGGAAACATTTCAATCTGCTCAACCTTGCCTACTGGAAAAGAACTGTTCCCAAGATGCATTCCCAGTAATGATCCTGCAGCACATATTGCCAAACCGGCCAACTGCTCCTGGAAATACTTGAGGCTGGTCAAAGCCCTCGGGCACGCCTGAATCTCATCAAAAATAATGAGATCCTTTTCCATATCTATGGACGATTCAACATAAAAGCTAAGATCCTGCAATATTCGCTTAGGTTTTAGGTCTTTGATAAAAATCTGACCCAATGCCTCATCTTCTTCGAAATTCACATAATGAAATTTATCAAAAGCCTCCTGGCCAAAACGCTTTAAAATATATGTTTTACCGACCTGACGGGTGCCCTTTAAAATAAGCGGCTTTCGATTTTTTCTGTTTTTCCATTCCTCAAGCTTTTGATAAATTTTTCTTTTCATGTCCTTGTTTTTCATTCTTAACAAATCAATGTGTAATTAATAGTGATCACTAAAGTAATAATAATGATACTTTTTGGTACCACATTGTTTCACTTAATGCAACTAATTAATATATAATTTATCAGATTTATTTTCCGTCAAGTGGAATCCAATGAAGATCGAGCAGCGTATCGGCCGCATCTATCGGATCGGGCAGGAAAAAGAAGTCACTATCTACAACCTTTGTGCCACAGGTTGCGCCGAAGATTATATTCTCGAAGTGCTTGACAAAAAGATCAATATGTTTGAGCTGGTCATTGTAGAAATCGACATGATCCTGGGTCGTATAGGGGCGAGAAGGAATTTTCCGATATGGTCTATGACATCTGGGTCCAATCGGATTCTGACGCGGAAAGAAAAAAAAGGTTCGATCAACTGACCAGCCTGGAAGAATATTATACCGATTTGGAACAGGAAATGAGAAAAAGCCTTGACAGACCGGGGCTTTCCGCTCAACTGATCCAGGAGCGCCAAAAAAAAGATTGACTTGTTTCCGGATGAACTGGCACGAAAAATAAATGACCTATTTAAAAAATACAGCATACGAGTCAACATAAAACTTTGTGGCGCCATGCTGATACGCACCCAGGCTGTCAAGGTTCTGTATCGGTTATCTGTCGGCAGAAAGCAGCATCGTCTTACCCTGATCTATAACCCAGCTAACAAATCTATGGATCCCATGGTGTGTAAAAGTTACGGCAACAGTACCTTTAGTGTTAATTTTTACCGTTACCTCCACCCGCTGTGCCCGAATTGCAGCCGGGAATGTCCTGTAAGCAAAAAATAAGCAAATTATTGTATGAAAATTTGGGTCTAATCATCATCTTTGCTATCGTTTAAATCATTATCGATTTTTATGGAATAAGTAATATTTTTTATTTCGGTTTTTTCATCAAAATCTGGTTCAGGAGTATCTTCTTCAAGCAGTTCATAAATTTCGACTGTTTCGTCTTCAATGTCATTTTCAACCATCGGTTCTTTCTGTTCTTTTTTTAAAAGATCATAATCATCAAAAACCAACTCAACGGATTGATCATTCCCGGATTCATACATTTTTGTAACTGCTGCAGCTATTTCTTTTGCGTATATTCTGATCGGAAACAGATTTTTAGTCCTCAATGTCTCGATAAGAGCATCTTCCCCTATGGCAAGCGCTGATTTTATAGACTCATCATCAAATGTTTCCTCACAGAGAAATGAAAATATTTCTTTATCCAATTCGGCAAATTCTTTAATTATAAGCCTGGTTTTTTCATCGTTTTTTAAAATTAAATATTTTTGTTTCATGGTCGATTTTCCTTATACAATTAGTCTTTGATCAATTTGCAAAAAGTTGAATTCATCAAATAGTTAGTGTCTAACCTGAACAAGCCCGCCTTCCTGCCAAGCGGAGTGAGGAGGACGGACCGGAACCAAAAATATTTGTCACAAAGACAATAAGACACAAAGAATATATTTATTATTCTTTCTTCGTTCCTTGGTGTCTTATTGGGGAAAGAAAAAAAATACCACTGAAAGCACAAAATTTACAGCTAAGGAAATAATATTTTGTCGGAAATCATAAAAAATAGATCATGTCAACCAACAATAACAATATCAACAACAAAAATATTGACCTGCAATTTGCAAAATGATAATTAAAGATTAATTTGACCGGAGGGATGGCTGAGTGGTCGAAAGCGGCGGTCTTGAAAACCGTTGAGTGTAACAGCTCCGTGGGTTCGAATCCTACTCCCTCCGCCATTTAACTGAGGCCTTTGAAAAACGTTCAATTTTGTTCAAGTCCAAGGAAGGCGAAAATTTTAACCACCCCAGAGAAATAGGCTTCGCATTTCACGGGGCAGGCACGAATACAGTAAGTATTTTGAGGATTAAAATTTGAGTTTGACGCAGGAATTGAGCAAAAGAGGGCGTTTTGCCAAGGTCTCTAACTGTAATCGGAGAGGTGGCCGAGTCGGCTGAAGGCGCTCGCCTGCTAAGCGAGTGAGGGGGGAAACTTCCTCCGAGGGTTCGAATCCCTCTCTCTCCGCCAGAAAAACAAAAAGCCCGATTAAAAAAATCGGGCTTTTTTAGTCTCACACCGAATATTTAGCATTGTTTATGACAAAAGCAAGTTAAGCTTTGTCCATTTTACCCATCATCTGGTCCTTGTAGATCTTATAATATTTAAGGACCTTTTTGATATAGGATTGGGTTGCCTTGAACGGGGGAATGCCCTGAAAAAGCCTTACGTTTCTGCTCCCGGCATTGTATGCCGCAAGAGCCAGTTCCACGTCTCCGTCGAATTGGGTAACCAGCTTTTTGAAATACCGGACACCACCGCTTATGTTTTGCTTGGGGTTGAAAACATCCTCCACACCAAGCGCCCGGGCGGTTGCCGGCATCAGCTGCATAAGGCCTTTTGCACCTTTGTTAGAAATTGCTCTGGCATTATATCCGGACTCCGCCATAATGATAGCTTTTACAAGAGCAGGATCAATCTGGTAGCGATAAGCCATTTGAATTACAATCGGGTGTATGAGACGCTCGACTTTATTACCACCAATGAATGATGAACTGTATTCTGCGTTGGCATAATCGTATTTTTCTATCAGAGACGGAGAGTTCGCTATCTTTGAAATCGCCTGCATTTTATTGGACGTCCCGGCATAGTTAGGGCTATTATGTAAGGAGGTAATAGATACACCTACAATCAGTATGGAAGTGAAAAGAAATTTCACAAGTCCTACTGATAATAGTTGTATGGTTGTTTTTTTATCCA
>CAZKDT010000290.1:0-4333 GCA_964551515.1 uncultured Desulfobacteraceae bacterium
CAAAAATTAAGGAGTCACGATTATTTTTTCAAGCTGAATGACGAGGTCTGTACTATATTCATTTGAGATATTTTCTGGAGATTACACTTACAGTCAACTTTTTGATAAAAAAAAATAATGTCTAATAAATTATTCCTATCTTAATTCCTGACATACGAATCTGTTTATTGCATCGGGGTTAAATCCGTATTTAAATATTTAACCGGGGCCCAATCCGCCGGAGGCGGACAAGTCTCTGCTCCTGCCCCGTGAAATGTTTGCCCAATGAAATGGAGAGCCTGTTTCATCGGGGCGGAGCCTATTTCTCCGGCAGATAACGAACTATTTTAATTGTAAATAAAAAGGACTCTCGAAAATTTACATGAAATATTCGGGTTAGATCTTCACTCAAAAGTAAGTTCATATTTTGGATGCAGACGCATTTTAATGCAGCAATTCTCATTTTGAAAAGATATCCCTGTGAGAGCGGCTTTCCAGCCGCGAAAAATCGTGGCAAAATGCCACTCACACGGTATCTGAAAATGAACTTGGCGCCATAATGAGAGTTGCTAATTTTAATGACTTGACATATATTAAAACATCATTTAAAAATATGATCAAGGTGCCAGTTTGGCTTAATAGGGAATCCCGTGAAATTCGAGAGCGGTCCCGCCGCTGTGACCGGTGACGAAATCTGCAACATGCCACTGACTGGTTTTAACCAGGTGGGAAGGCGTAGAAACTAGGATGAACCGGAAGTCAGAAGACCTGCCTTAACATATACTCATCTCTCTGCGGTGAAACAGGGTGTTGTATATTAATGGACGCATTAAGGGTCAAGTAAACTGGGTGCAGCCCTTCAAGCTTTAAGAGTTTGAAGGGCTTTTTTTTCCTCTGATACCGGCAGGGGAAGCATCCGTAAAGGGAAAAGGAGGAGGTTTTAAAGGCAGAAGTTTCCTTTGGTCGCTATCTCCCGACCAGGTGTTCCCCTCCTCCTTAACCCTATTTAATGCCTGAACGAAAACTGTCTTTTTCGCCAATATCTACGCCTGCCCAGTGAAATGCGGAGCCTATTTCTCTGGGGTCAGACTCAAATTTTAATCCTCGAAATACTCAATGTATGTCTGTGGTTAAAATTTTCGTCTTCCCCTCCGGCTCGTAGAGCCTACGCCTCGGAGAGAAGCGGAGCCGGAGGCTTGATCTTAACGAAAAATCCTAGTTTTCGTTCGGGCACTATTTACATTGGACCAGGTTTAATAGTATACATGCATGCGGTTCGCAATAGAAAAGGAGAAAAAAATCATGAAAATGGATATTTTTAAGGAAATGGAAGCACCGGAACTCAGAAAATATATTGAATTTCTCCTATGGCATTACAGAGTGGTTGATGCGTTTTGGTTTCTCTATGTGGCGGAGCGCTTTGACCAGCCCACAGCAGAGCGAATCAATGAGAAGGTATGGGGACGGGTTTCCTCAATGGCTGCAAAAGATCTGATCTCCCGGTTTCATATCAAGGAAAGAGGGCTTAAAGGTTTTGTGAAGGCCTTGAAGTTTTTCCCTTGGTGCATCCTTGTCGGATATGAAATTCAAGAATCGGATGAGGAAGTGATCATCTCCGTGCCATCCTGCCCGACACAGGAAGCCAGGCTCAAGCGCGGTCTGGGAGAATTTGATTGCAAGGAAATGCACCGGGGTGAATTTACAAGCTTTGCTCAGGTAATAGATCCATCCATTGGAATTGAATGCCTTTTTGCCCCTCCGGATCCTCATCCGAACGATATGTTCTGTAAGTGGCGTTTCTACATCGAAAAATAGAGAAAAGAGGGGAAAATATAAAGAGAAGAGGTGTGAAAATAACTTTTGGAGTTTTGATAAGTTGACCTTTTCACCCCATATTATCAGAGAGTTGCTGCAGACTTCAGATCATCAACTGCAGGAACTCAAAGAAACGTATGCACTCCTACCGGCAACCCGATGCCGGCGTAAAACGCATTGCTGTTCAATGCTGCCGGAAATGACCTTGGTGGAAGCACTGCCGGTGATCCGGCGCTTAATGGAAATGGCTACTGTCACGCGAAACCGATGGATTAAAAAAATAATTGAATATTTCTTTTTGAATCCCGTGGAGATTACGTCGTGCCCATTTTTGGAGGGTCAAGAATGCTTGATTTATCCGGACCGTTTCTTTGGCTGTAGGTCCTATGGACTGTGGTCACCCGCATACTACGAAACACTTGCGGTCCGTGATCGAAGAGCAAAAAAACACCTGCAGGAACAGTGGAAACGTCTGGGAGTATGTCTTCCGAAAAAAGTTGTTGAATTTCAGGTGCCCTATTGCCTGTGTGTGGAAACAAACGGCCCTGAAGTTATAGACGATAAGACCCTTCTTAAGGCCTCAGATAGGCTTGAAGCGATTTCCTCTCATTTTTCTTCCCGGCATCAATGGTTTGCCCGGAGATATTTTTCTGATCTTAGTTTTCTGCTTTCCGCCTTAATGTTCGGTTACACCCAAGCGGTCCAAATGAAATTTACCCTGGTTCGTGATATGGTTCACACTAAAGACAGGACAGAATTGGATAAAATAATCCAAGAAGTTCCCGACCTATGTGAAGCGTTGATCTGATATTACCTGAATCTTGCATGAAAATTAATGAGATTTTTTAAACGGCTTAATTTAAGCGGGTTTAGCCTAAATCACATAATCATAATTTTTACCCAAAGGTTAAACCCGCCTGCCACTGCGAGGCACGAGCGGGCAGGTCGGATGATGATTTTTTTATTCATTAATTTTCACCCAAGGGCAAGTCGGAGGCTTCCATCTGCTGCGTTATTAAGGGTTCGTAATAGTTCACTATGACTTCACCCTTAAATGCCTTGCATATGAAAGCCTCCGACTCGTGTAAAATTCAGGTATTAAACCGGATGCCACCTTGCTTATGAGAGCCACGATTTCACACGGATGGATGTTTCTCTGGCCCGCGTCATGATTTCGGCAATATTCAGCGTGAGTAATTTACGATCTTCCATAACCGGTTGACCGTTGATAATGGAGTGCCTTACATCACTTCCCCTAGCAGCATAGACCAGGTGGGATGTTGCATTATACATGGGGGTAAGATGAGGTTTATGGGTGTCTATCACAATAACATCCGCTTTTTTTCCGACTTCCAGAGAGCCGGTGGTATCCTGAAGTCCCAATACTTTTGCCCCCTGAATCGTGGCCATTCTTAATACAGTGGTAGAATCCATGACAGTTGGGTCAAGCATGTTTACCTTATGGAGTTTGGCAGCCGTATCCATCTCTGAAAAAAGGTCCAGATTATTATTGGATGCACAACCATCCGTCCCTAATCCTACGGTCAATCCTCGTGCAAGCATTTCGGGAACCGGGGCAATACCGGATGCCAGCTTCATATTGCTTTCCGGATTATGAACGACTTTTACTCCGTGTGCCGCCATTGTTTTTATATCCACGTCCTCCAGGTGAACACAATGGTCTGCTATCAAGTGAGGACCCAAAAGACCCAGTGAATTAAGATGCTGCACCGGTGTTTTTCCGTATTTTTCCTTTATTTCATTAACTTCAGTTAATGTCTCTGCCACATGGATAATTAGCGGCACCTTATATTTTAAAGCCAGTTCATTAGACACGGTAAGCAGTTTGGGGCTGCAGGTAAAAAGGGAATGAGGTTCTACAGCTATGGATACCATGGGATCATTGTGCCATTTTTGAATCAACGATTCGGTATATTCAAGACCTTTTTCCACGGACCCGTAGTTTGGCGAGGGAAAATCATACAGGACTTCTCCCACCAGACATCTTACCCCCGCTTTCCGAGCCGCCTTTGCTACCTGGTCCTCAAACAGATACATGTCACAGAATGTGGTTGTGCCGGACATAATCATTTCTGCAAGAGCAAGCAGGGTTCCATCATAAACAAACTCTGCATCCATCTTGCTTTCTGCCGGAAAGATGTAGTTGTTTAACCATTCCATGAGAGGGAGGTCATCGGCAAGCCCCCGGAAAAGGCTCATGGCAGCATGCGTATGACAGTTCACCAGGCCGGGAAGAATCAGGCCGCCACCGGCATCTATGATCTTTTCGGCTTCAAATGATGTGGGATTGCCGGCCCCGATTTTAGAAATACTGTCGCCGCGAATACATAAAAAGCCGTTTTCAAGAATAGAATTTTTTGAATCCAAAGTCAAAATAGTGCCATTTTTTATGATAATGTCTGCCTGCTTCATGAGTTGTCCTCCCGGCGATATTTATTTTTACATTGAGAGCCTAGTCTTTTGGGCCTCCGGCTCGTAAAGGCACGATCCTACGCCTCGGAGAGAAGCGGGGCCGGAG
>CAZKDT010000291.1:0-4331 GCA_964551515.1 uncultured Desulfobacteraceae bacterium
GAACAATATATAAGGCTTTCAAATAAAATACTCTGTTTTTGGCGCAAGGTTTAAGGACAGTACAATCACACTTTGTACAATTCTAACAATATGGTTTTACAGGATATTTATATTTTTTAAAAAGGGAACTTCAGTCTAAAGTTCTTACATCATGCCGGACTTGATCCGGCATCCACAATTTATATAGTACTGATAATATGCTGGTTTCCCGCTTTCGCGGGAATGACAATACCCAATTTATGGTTCTAATAATTTCAACAAGTTAGAAAAACTTTGGACTGTACAGTTATTACGATATGAGTAAGAAAAAGAATGGATGGGAATTTGCCCTCAGTTACAGTTGGCCAATTGTCTATGTAGGGTTTGTTGCGGCTCGATATTTGAAAAGCCTCTATTTTTTATAAACGGCCCCTTGCTGGTAAGTTGTTCTACGGAATCACCAAAAAAATAATTCATAATCGCGTTGAGCCGGGTCCGAAGAACACAATAAGAATAATGCTGAGTGGCAATTTCATAATTATAAGTTACCATTTTTTTTCTTCTTTCCGGCGAGTCCATAATTTCTTTAACGCATTGGACGGTCTTTCTTGAGAGAAATCCATCCATGACCGCAAGATCAAAACCTTGAGGCTCAATATCCCTGATAAATGTAGAATACCGATTGATCAGCATGGGTTTTTTAAAGTAGATGGCCTCCAGAAAAGCATTACCGAATCCTTCATACAGGCTGGGATATGTGATAAAATCAGCGAAGGGATAAACATCCCAGAGAGAATACCTGGCCCGACCATTACCATTGTTACACCAGGGGTCTGCGATTTTGGTGGTTATCAGTCCAAGATTGATGTCATGGTCGCAGGCATATTCCTTCAACCATTCCACATATTCAAAACCTTCATCACCGGCTTCGTGGGACACCACCAGTTTGTTCCTATGATCTTTCAGTTCCTTGACCAATTCAATGGCATGTTCAATGCCTTTCCGTTGAATGATGCGGGTGGGCTGTAAAATCATCCGGTCATCGGGTTTCAACCCCATGGATTCCCGAAAAACACGGGCAGCTCCAGTATCCAGAACCGGGGGGTTTTCAAAGTCGAGAACATTGGGAATGATAATTGAAGAAATCCCCGTGCGAAGCGCCAGTTGTTCCTGGGCTTCGGAATTAATAACCACATGTTGGATATTGTCCAGCTTGGGGGGAAAGGCCATTCGGAGGTAATCGCTAACGGCATTTACTGAAAAACGGACCCGTTCCCAGTAAAAATCATGATGATGAGCAATGGTTGGAATCTGGGTCTCCGCAATGATTTCAGTCAATGCCAGTCCCAAGGGGATATGCATGGGAATAGTAAGAACATTTTCAGCAATCAGAAGGTCTATGTTGAAATACTCAATGAATTCATGGAGCTGGACTTTAAGCAGTGACCTTAAATCGTGGATCGCTTGGGTAACCGGCGCGTTGCGGCCTTTTTTCCCCATAACCTGCGCATTGATCCATTGATTTTGTTCATTTTGGAAATGCGCTATGTGAACAAGATAACTTTTATCACTATCCCGATCCAGTTTTCCGCCAAACCAGAAACAGTTCAGCCCATTGTTTTCGAAAACATCCGCCCACTTACTCGATTCCAGAGTAACGCCGTCTATGCCTGCAAAGCGGGTTGAAACAAATCCGATGTTCTTTATCATAGCGCAAAAGCTTTTAAAAATGAGACGGATCGGTTTATTTCATAAAATAATGTTTTATCGAGCATTGAAAAAAGATATAAAATTTATTTTACTAATCAAGAGTTTGTATTGCCTTTACCTTAGTATAATTCTGAATGTCAATAAAAAAATCAATTTATGGGACTATTGGAAAAAAATCTGACACAGTTGCTTTAAAAAAAAACTATATTGAGCCGCGCAATCTCATCCCCCTTTCCAGCAACTCTCCGATAACAATGCATTCCAAGCCGAACGGAATATATCCGGCATACCCTAAAATCGGCATTTCAAAAATTTGAAACCCATGAACATACGGAACACTGTATTCCCATCTGGCCAAACTGTAGTAGTTCCACATCTCCCAGAATATTCCGCAAAAAAGAGCTGCGGCTGCGGACGTGATGATCGGGCTCCAATCTTCGGTGGTTATGCCCGACAGGATGGTGAATTCTCCGGTCAGGCTTTGGAGTGAAACAATGACAACCAGAGGTGACACCCAAAGCAGGGAGAAAAGATAATTCGGCCACACGCCGATGCCGGCCAGGCTTGCACCGGACGTCAATAGGGCGGCTCCTGCCAACATTTTGGGATACGGGAACCTAAAGGGACGAAACTCCGCTATTCCCTGCCTGATCCGGGAAGCCCCGGCTATCCATTCCTGAGTTCCCAACACCGCAGGAAGTACGATAGAAAAAGAGAGGCTTGCATAGCAGAAATACTCCCAGGGACTATAATGGACTCCGGTATAGCTCCAGTTCTGAACAAACCGGTTCAGGTATTCAAAGAACCACCAGAATGCAGCGCTTAAGGGAAAAAGAACCAGAAAAAATCGCGTGCGATCAATCATCATGCAGTGCCCGGTTCGTCTCTGACACAGGGCATTTATCACCAGGATGAAAGAAAACCACAACGGCGTAAATGTATGAGCCTGATATGGGGCAAACCAAGGAAAACGTGTCCATGCCAATATCCATGATACGGCTCCGGTAATAATCCCCATCCATCCCCACCATGGAAGGGTATGGGGGGTCGAAGGTCTGATTTTAATCTTCTGGATCCGTGCCATAGAGGTAATGATAAGAGGAAAAACCACTGCAAGGATGAAAAGGGTGTAAGCGGTGAAGGTCAACCAAGAAAACGGTGCATGGCAAATATATCGGGTTTCAGGGGGAAACTCCAGATACCGGGCGATCGGATAACCTGCCAGAACCACACCCAGCATGGGCAATCCTAACAACATTCCTGCCAGGATAATAAATTTTAAAACCACGCTTTTCATAGATCACCAACTTGACAATGATTAATATCTTTACCGTAACGATTTTTCTTGGTATTCTTTTATTTATCAGTTCAACTCATTATAACAGGATTTGCGGATGATTTCTCTAATTTTTCACTTCTTTTAAACATGGAGACCTAAAATGGGCCGAACCATCCGGATCGGAGCGCTGATATCAGGAACCGGGACAAACCTTCAGGCCATTATCGATTCCTGTGAATCGGGGAAGATAAACGGTAAAATAGTATTCGTGGGATCGGATACTCCCAATGCAAGGGGTCTTGAAAAAGGGACCCGGCTTGGAATTCCTACGTTTGTGGTAGATTACGGATCTATCATTGGGAAATTCACAAAAAACCCGGAACAGGTTGTACTTCCTGACGATTTTGATTTTAGCGATCTGGTTTCAAAACAGACTTTTTTTCCTGCCGATGCTAACCCTGAAATGGTAAAATACTTTATAATTACAAGGGTGGTTGCAGAGGCAAAACTTATTAATGAGATGAAGCATTATCCCTTCGATCTTCTGGTATTGGCCGGTTATATGAGAAATTTATCCCCTTATTTTATCGACAGGATAAATACGGATTCAGATATTCCGCGGATCATGAATATCCACCCGGCACTGCTTCCGGCGTTTCCCGGTGTGGACGGATACGGTGACACCTTCCGATATGGATGTAAAATCGGCGGGTGTACGGTACATTTTGTCGATTACGGAGAAGATTCGGGGCCCATTATCGGCCAGAAAGCGTATGAGATACTTGAGGATGATACCATAGATTCCATCAAAGCAAAAGGCTTGAAGCTGGAGTGGACGCTTTATCCGGAATGTGTAAAGCTGTTTGCCCAGGAGCGACTTAAAACTGTCCGGATGTCCTATCTATTGAAGAATGGCAAGAAAATACAGAGAACCGTGGTGAGAATACTGCCATCATCGGAAGCTTAGGAAACCTTTGAAAAACGCCCCTTTTTGCTCAATTTCTGCGTCAGACTCAAATTTTAATCCTCAAAATACTCAATGTATTCGTGCCTGCCCCGTGAAATGCGAAGCCTATTTCTCTGGGGTGATTAAAATTATCGCCTTTCTTGAACTTAAACCTCGGTTAAATATTAAATACGGATTTAACTGGGCAGGCAAAAATTGACATTTTTCAAAGGGCTCCGTAACTCGATCTTTCTGAATTTTGAAGACTTATTTAAGTTAAAGGAGTGTTACGAAAATTCAGTTTTTGCCCTATACTTGGAATAATGGAATGATGTTTTTTATCTAAAAATGCCGCTGATCGCAAAAAGTCCGATTTAGACGGTTTCGTAAAAAGTTCAAATTCAAGGCGTGCAAATT
>CAZKDT010000292.1:0-4326 GCA_964551515.1 uncultured Desulfobacteraceae bacterium
GTCACGCAAGAGTTCGTAACACCAAGATATCTTGCAACATCAGCCCCGGAATAACCGAGTTCCCTGACACCAATCCACGATAGTGCACGCCTGGCTTTCACCATTGCCCTTCTTCGACCCCCAGAGTGAAGTTTACCCATAGAAACATTGTACCTTTCAGGCACCTTCTCTGCAAATGCTTTAATATCAATTCGTTGTTCGGGCAGTCTTAAATTCTTTTTAACAAGATCATCAAGGCCCGATATGATCTGCTTGACAAAATCTCCGTCACCGAGTATCCGCTGATCGGCAACCTCCCTTTCACCGCGCCTTCGGCTGGCGAGAACCGCCGACCAGCCGCCCATGCTCCGTATTGCCTGAATCTTGCCCTTTAGGTGAAAATTAATGAATAAAAAATGTTAACATCAGATTTAACATCTGGGTAAAACGTATGATTTTATGCTGTTGTTTAAACCCGTTTTAACTCAGTCTTTACAAACTCTCATTAATTTTCATGCAAAATTCAGGTATAAAATCATTGCGATCTATATCGCTGAGAAATATTTTTCTTCGCTCAATACCCCGACCCATGACATGCTGCAACACACCAAAGGCATCTAATCTCGCTAACCTTGGCATAACCTGTAACTTTCATATTGAATATTAAATGTCAAGCACTTTCTGCACGAATGTCCCCTATTATAAGTGTTAGGGCTGCGTAACAATCTTCAGGCCGGGATAAAATCTGGCCTTTTTTATTAGAAAATAGTATATCAACTTTTTCAAATGCAACGGGAAGCAGTACAATGGAATTATGACAAATATAAAATCTGTAAAACCTCGAATGAGATAACGGGAAAACCAATCATGTCGGTATATTTCCAAAACAAGGAACATATAGTCGTAGGGATCATTTCAGACACTCATGGTCTTTTACTGCCGGCGGCCATAAAATCTCTTCACGGTGTTGATTTGATTATTCATGCCGGAGACATTGGCAATACCGAGATTATGGATGTACTGCAAGCCATTGCCCCGCTCGTGGCTGTCCGGGGAAATATGGACATGAAAAAAGGTTTAAGGGAACTTCCCGAAACAGAGGCCATCCAGGTGGGTAATGTTCTGCTGTATATCCTTCATAATATAAACAAATTGGATATTGCTCCGTCAAAGGCTGATTTTGACGCCGTAATTTTTGGCCATCTCCATTATCCTTCTGTTGCTAAACACAACGGCGTGCTCTTTGTTAATCCCGGGAGTGCCTCACAGCCCCGCCGAAAGTCTTCGGCGTCTCTGGCCTTTCTCCATATCCGGGGTAGTTCCATAAAAACACAGATCGTGGACATTGATGATTGATCAGTATTCAAAAGATACATCCGGCATGGCGCATAAGGTTTTCACCATAGCGTTTTAATGGGTTTGAGAGAGATTAGCATGGGCATGAGACCCTTAATTGGTGTGGCAGCGATTGTCATTAAAGATAATAAAGTATTGCTGGGTAAACGAAAAAACGCTCACGGAGCCGGAACCTGGGCATTCCCGGGGGGTCATTTAGAATTCAACGAATCCATTGAAGCATGCGCCAAACGGGAAGTTTTTGAAGAAACGGGAATGCATATCAAAAATATCAGGTATGGCACGTTTACCAATGACATTTTCCAAAAGGATCAAAAGCATTATGTTACCCTATTCGTGATCTCAGAATATGATAAAGGTGCTCTTGAGTTAAAAGAGCCGGAAAAATGTGAAAAATGGGAGTGGTTTTTTTGGAATGAGTTGCCGGAGCCAAAGTTTTTGCCGTTAGAAAATTTGTTGAAACAAAAACAGGCATGTTTACTAATAAAGAAATCGGCCGCTGGTTTGGGATGATTTGTTTCCGTATAAGGATTGAACGGCCTGTTCCATGCGAGCGATTTTTTCATCCGACAGAGAGCCGAAGTGGATTACGCGTTTCCGTCTGGAGAGCCTGCCGTTGTTTTGCAACCAGAAGCGAATAAAGAGGTTGATTTGCCGGTCGGGCATATCCACAATTTCCTGGATAGCCCTCTTAGTCTCATCGTAATTGGCCAGAAACGCAAATTCACTGGCGAGTTCCGTATCAATGTCTTTAATGTACTAAGATCTCACAACAAGCTACATTATCATAGTATTATCTATCTCATATCCGATCGACCGATATCCAGAAAGTCTTTTTTTATGCATTTTTTCCAACATGGGCAACTCAAGGTCTGAATAATCAAAAATTAACACCTCATTTTTCATTTCATACAGACGATGCAGCCGGCCCGCATACTGCGCTATCGTCCCTTTCCATGATACCGGGAGAATCAGAAAAAGCGTATCCAATCGATTGTCATCAAATCCTTCGCCCAGGTAACGACCGGTTGCGATAATCAACCGTTCTTCGTCATCCTGAATCGATTGGAGTTTTTCTGTTACTATACGGCGCTGCTTTTCTTCCATGCCACCTCTCAGAATCAAGAGGTTTCGAGTATGCGGGGAAAGCATAGAAGCCAGTTTCTCAAGATGACGGATTCTTTCTGTTAATACTATAGGGGATCGTTTTTGGCTTATGGCATTGATCACATCTGTAACAATCATCTGATTGCGCTCTTCATCTTCGATCATCGCATTATAGATTTCATGGATTTGAAGCGTCTCATTATTCAGAAGTTCAGTTGGTAGACTGAATTTCGTTTTACGGATAAACACTTTGTGGTGGAACGGCCGCTGAACGGCTTGCTTTTTGTCATCAACCCGGTACCGAACCGGCCCACAATTCATAAATATGATGGGATGATGACCGTCCTTTCGGATCACAGTGGCTGAAAGGCCTGTAATATATCGAGCTTTGCACTGCCGGGCAACAATCTCAAAACTCCTTGCCGGAACAATGTGACATTCATCTATAATTAAGTGGCCGTATTGTCCAACAACATCATCAACAATGCCTTTCTTCCTGAGACTCTGGATTGTGGCAACGTCTATTTTAAAAGTGGGTGTCCACTTTCCACCGCTGATTTGCCCAATAGCATCCTCCGGAATTTCCAGAAATGCTTTTAATCGTGATATCCCTTGATCCATTCATTTTTGCAATAAGGCTGATATCCCCTTCTTTTTGTTTTCTTGCTTTCAAACCGCTTCGGAAATACATCTTCCCTTCCTCGAAAGAGATAACGGAATAAAGCGATTTTTTCTTGCTCCGACGAAATTTCTGTAATTAAGAAATCCAATGGAGTAGGTTCATCTATTTCATTATTAAGAAGATGATACCATTTTTCCCATAATTGATCTATATATTGAAGCAGTTGTTCTTTTTTTGCTTCAAGTTCGGACAATTCTTTTTCAGCTTCTGCTAATCGGAAGTTTATTTCTCATATTTTATCCATGGATTCATTTAACCAATCAATCCGGCTTCCTGAAAGCTGAAATATCCCTTTTTGGTTACTATAATGTGGTCGAGAATTCGCAGACCGAGGATTTTTCCTGCCTCAGTCAGTTGTTCATGAATTTTCAGATCACTGTTGCTGGGTTTCAGATCGCCTGATGGATGGTTATGTGCAAAGATTACAGCCGCGGCCCTGTCGGAGATGACATCCGCATAAACTTCACGCGGATGAACCGGACTGCGATCAACCAGCCCAATCGTAGCAATCCTTTTTTCAATCACTTCGTGGGCGCCATTAAGGGAAATGCAAACGAAATGCTCTTGCTTTTTATCGGCAATATCGACCAAAAGAGGCATCACATCCTGGGCTCCGGTTACTTTTACAGTGTCTTTAATCAGATACCTTCTTGATAGCTTCAGCAGAAATAAAAGGAATGCCCTCATTTAACAACTCAGGAGTCTCATGAGGACCATCTGTTACTGGTATTTTCACAACATACTTTATAGGTAAAATCTCCCATTCCTCCGGCACCTCTCCAATCCACTCAACTCCGGAATCCTTATATTTCGGATATGGCTTCATTTTTCTGCTCCGGCCTCCAGCCGTTTCCGCGCCGATTCAACGGCTTTGTGAAGCTTCTGCTTCAACAGTTCGCGTTTTGGGAGTTCGGTCATGTATTCGGCGGCCCGAATACCACTTTTGTCCAGCTCCAACAGCTCAATTTGTTCGCTGGCTTTTCCGGCGCAGAGAATTAATCCAAGGGGTGTTTTTTCACCGGGTTCGTTCTCATATTTTTCCAGCCAGCGCAAATAAAGCTCCATCTGGCCCTTGTAAGCGGCCTTGAACTTGCCGAGTTTTAATTCAATAGAAATGAGTCGTTTGAGTTTGCGGTGAAAAAAGAGTAGATCAAGATAATAATCCTCATTATCAACCGTGATCCTCTTTTGGCGGGCAACAA
>CAZKDT010000293.1:0-4305 GCA_964551515.1 uncultured Desulfobacteraceae bacterium
CTGGTGTATCAAATGGTGATATTGAGCCGAATCCATAATTTATTGAGAACTTACTTATTATTTCCTTTTTTCGTAGCCCTTCCCAAGGGCATTCAGCACCGCCTTTTTCATAACCTCAACAGGTGCTCTCTTACCGGTCCACAATTCAAACTGAAAAGCCCCCTGATATACGAACATTGAGACGCCATCGACGGTCCGGCATCCAATATTTTCAGCCTCTCTTAAAAGACGTGTCTTTAGTGGATTGTAAACAACATCCATGACAACCATGGTTTTGTCCAGGTTTTCTCTTTGAACCGGCATTACATTGGTATCAGGTATCATACCAACAGGCGTTGTGTTAATCAATATTTGGCATCCGGTCTTTTTAAGGTTTGAAATAGGCTGAAACTCTGCTCCCAGATGTCTTGCCAGTCTCTCGCCTTTTGCCACAGTGCGGTTTAAAATCGTTATCCTGCCGCCTTGGGATATTATTCCAAATCCAATCGCACGTGCAGCTCCTCCGGCACCGATGATAACAACATTCTTATCCTTTATAGCTGTCTTTTCTAAAATGGCCTTTATGGCTCCAAGACAGTCTGAATTATAACCGGTTAAAACACCATGCCGATTAATGACCGTATTCACAGCCCCAATCTTTTCTGCAGTATCATCAAGTTCATCCAGGAATTCTATTACAGAAACCTTGTGAGGAATAGTGATACTGACACCCCGGATACCGAGGGCTTTTATACCTGATACAGCTTCACCGATATTTTTCACTTTAAAAGCGTGATACACGCCGTTATACCCCACCTCGGACATGGCTGTATTGTGCATTACAGGACTCAAGCTGTGTGATACCGGATTTCCTAATATTGCGAAAACGACTGTGTCGGAATTTAACATAGCAACCTTATTTTTCCATGATAGACTCTTCTATCTTCATACCAAAATGTCTGCCACCCTCTTCCATCGCGACCAGAACCTGATCTCCGGGCGATAGGTTCACAACTGATACGGCCTTGCCTTTGGGATCGGTCAACCGGATTGTTTCAGCGTTTTGAACAATGCTTGTCATTTCTTTACCTTTAAAAACAGCCTTGACCAACATCAATGGTCGTTTTTCGATTTTTAAGCGCCCCACAATACCGGTTGTTGTATTGCCTTTAAAATTCACGATCATCACCGGGTCTCCGGACGAAAGTTCTGAAAGATACTTTGTTTTTCCGTTCGGAATTCTTGTGTATGAATGCACGGGTCCCGCATTCACCCGGAAAGGCCTGGGAGATACATAAGGATTGGAAATGCTTTCTGCATGGATTAGAAAAAGAGCACTGCTGCTGTTTCCAACCAGAATTCCCTGGCCCATGTCCATTGATGTGCAGGTATCCACACAGACCCTGTCTCCCATCCCCACTGATCTGATTTCGACAATTTCGGCCGCTTGAAGAGATATTTTATCCCCTTCCGAACGAAACCAGGAAAGTACCTTTTTCAACTCTATAACATTGTTTGAATGGAAAAGAACATGGTCTACTCCTTTTTCAAGAATGCCGAAAGCGGTTTGCGCCTCTTTTAAATCGCGAACCTGTGCAATAACCTTTGCGCCTTTTGCGATAAGGTTCTCAAGGGGAATGACTGTCCAGTCAGCGCACTCAAGAATGACACGCTTATTCTGACTGAGCTTGACTATTTTTTCTTCATCTTCGCCGCTTGTTATGGTAAAGAAGACCACATCTTTCCCAAGCTTGAGGTCGCCGTCTTCAGAAATGGTCTGAATCCTTCCAAGCTCTTTTACTTTTCCGGAAAACCCTTTGGGAACCATTATACCATCCGCACCACCTTCAAGCGCTGTGGTCACCATTTTCTTGTCCCAGGGATCCACCCTTACCCAGATCTTTTTCATAATATTACTCCCTTATAACCCCTTAAACTATCCCAAAATACTAAGTGCATCTTCAACGTTGCTACCTTCATGGACAATAGTTGAAATCGCCCGCACCATAGCCGTAGGATCTTTATGCTGGAATACATTTCGACCTATGGAGACACCCGCACCCCCTGCGTCAATGGAACCTTTTACCATTTCGAGTATCTCCCGGTCTGAATCCATTTTAGGGCCACCGGCAATTACAACAGGAACCGAACAACCCGACACAACTTCCTTAAATGTTTCCACAGAACCGGTATATGAAACCTTGACAATGTCCGCACCCATTTCGTTTCCAACACGTGCGGCATGTTTTACAGCATTTACATTATATTCGTCTTTGATTTTCTCGCCTCTTGGATAGATCATGGCAAGCAGTGGTATACCCCATATGCGGGCCTCATTGCTTACCCGGCCAAAATCATTCAGCATCTCTTTTTCCTGGCCGTTTCCTAAATTTATATGTATGGATATAGCATCTGCACCGAGTTTAATCGCCTCTTCAACTGTACATACAAGGGTTTTGACATTGGGATACGGCGAAAGACTTGTAGACGCTGACATATGGACGATCAGCCCGATATCCTTGCCTTCCCCTCGATGACCTTCACCCACCAAACCCTTATGCATCACTATGGCATTTGCTCCTCCTTCAGCCACATTATGGATCGCATCTTTCATATCCTTAAGACCGTTAATGGGACCCATTGAAATGCCGTGATCCATTGGCACAATTACCGTCTTTCCGGTATCCCGGTTCTTTATCCGCTCTATTCGGATTCGTTTGCCTAAATATGTCATAATAGACTCCTCCTTTTAAACAAAAAAGACCGCGAAGCTTTTTTCTCCACGGCCTTTGAAAACAAAAAAACCGTGGGGTTTTCCGTCTACCCACGGTTTTTTTCGCTTTGCAAGTTGTTCTTGTATCAGCGCACCCCAGGCAGATCGGTATTAAAAAAATACCAATAATAAAAATAATAGTTGCCTGATTTATTATGCACCATTTATTTTCCCTATGTTATATAAACTTCCTTCTAACAGCACCTATAGTATCGACTTTTTTATGTCAAGACTTTTTTCAAAAGTAAACAGGATAAACGTATTTAATTTCGGTTCGGTGTAGCGACGGCGTCGAGCCTTCTTTTCTATATTGGGATTCACAGTGGAACCGATGCTTTATAAAAGGCGGCATTTCCGTGGATACTGTATTTTTTTACAACTGCGGGTATGATAATCGATTTCCCCCTGTTAATGACCACTTTATCATTTTTTCCGAGATCGGTAATCGTTGCTTTTCCGTCTGTGCAGAGAAGTATTTCAATGCTTCTGTCTGAGCAACTATTATAGATTATATCTTCTTTTACAGAGATAATGGACAGAACAAACTCTTCAGCATGGCTTGCATATACACATTCACATTCGTTGATTTGTTTTGTCTCAAGGATGTTGACCTCGCGTTCTTCAAAATTAAGAACATTCAACAGCTCCGGCATATCAATATACTTTGGTGTCAGACCACCTCTTAGCACATTGTCCGAGTTTGCCATTAATTCAATCCCAACACCATCAAGATATGCATGAAGTTCCCCGGCCGGAAGGAACATTGCCTGACCCGGCTCAAGATATATCAGGTTCAAGAGTATGGGAGAAAAAACCCCGATATCACCCGGGTATTCCTTATGAAGATCGATCATCCATTTATAGGCCTTATCATCATTTGTAAACTTTTTTGCATTTGATACGGCTTGGGCGATGATCTGCTTCTGCCACTTGTGATTCATTGTCATCAGAGTCTGGAAATAATTTTTTAATCCGGTAGAATTCGGCTGCTCACAAAGGTTATCAAGCTCTTTTCTCAAACCCTGTGGGCAAATCTTTTCCATAAGAGTAAGTATGCCGGAAATTTTCCGAAACCCGCTCAAAGCGCAGAAAAGAGTCAAAGCGCAAATGCACTCGGGCTTGTGATTATCATCCTTATAATTCCTGTTGTAAGCATCTATCGGGATACCTTGTCTATTTTCCCTTTCAAAACCTTGTTTAGCCTGATCTCGACTGGGGTGAGCCTGGATGGATAGCGGCTTTGCTGCTGCCAGTACCTTGAACAGGTACGGCAATCTTTTGTCAAACTTTTCTGCAACTTTTTCTCCAAGAATATCCTGAGGGTTTTTCTTAATCAATTCTAACAAGGACTTCCAATTGCCGTCGCATTTTACCATGGAAGGCGCTTTGGGATGAGCCCCCATCCATAGTTCCGCCTGTGGAGTTTTTGCAGGTGAAACATTGCCCAAAAGTTCAGGAATAGCGGTATAAGACCCCCATGCATATTCCTGAACGGTATTTTTCATCAAACTAATGTTCTTCATTTTGCTTTTAACCTAAGTGTCCATCCATAA
>CAZKDT010000294.1:0-4288 GCA_964551515.1 uncultured Desulfobacteraceae bacterium
GGACAATCCAGGGCACAAGCGCCACATTCAAATCCCCGGTCAACATGAGGCTAACGTTTTTATTCTCACCGCGGGATATGGCGCGGGTTTGGGCATCTCTCCGCACGGTACGAAAACCGAATTCCTCTTTGTAGACCCGGCGAACCTTGACCTTAGTCACCTTTTCAATCCCTGAAGGCAGTTTGAAATTAAGGCCGGGTTGAGTGGTTCGGACATATTTCCCAAACCGCTGAACAACCCCCACTTCATCAACCGCCACAGTATAGAATGCGGATGTGCCGAAAAATAACAAGATGAAAATAAGGATTATAAGAGGTCCACCAGGCAGTTTGAACTTTTTAAATTTTTCCATAACTTGATTTATATTCGGAGGGACAAACCCTCCCTCCCCTTCCTTCCGTTTCTGCTTAGCCTTAAGTTTATCCCAGTCCCAATTCATAATATTTATTCCTGTAAGTTTAGTTTTAATGATCTTGAAAAAAAGTCAGAAAAACAATTTTTTTGTGAGAGAGTTTTTTATTTAACAATTCAAGTTTTTTATTATCTAAGTTACCCATGGCTTCAAGTCAAGCAAAAAGCAAAGGTTAATTGTTTCTTGACAATAAAACCGATCCATTTATAGTATTTTTTTATGAAAAACAGAAAAAACCCCGAAGAATTTGTACACATCGGAAATATAATAGGTAAGGTCTTGAAAACCTGCCGCAATGATTTTGATGAAAATCTGGGACAGGTTTGGAGCCTGTGGGATAGAGCAGTTGGAGATGATATAGCTAAAAACGCTCGGCCGGAGGCCTTCAAAGGAAAACTCCTTCTGGTCAATGCTGTCAGTTCCACATGGATGCATCAGCTTCAGTTCCTTAAAAAAGATATGATAAGACAAATCAATCAGGCTTTGGGTAAAAAACTGGTTGAAGACATAAAATTCAGGATTGGACCCATATAAAAATGGAATGCTTGACTACAGATTCTCTCTTTAACGGCAGTATCCGGGTAAAGCAAAATCGGTCAGGCTATCGCTTTTCCATTGATGCCGTTCTATTGGCCCAACATGCCATGCCGAGCCCAAACGATACGGTCCTTGATCTGGGAACAGGTTGTGGCATCATTCCACTGATTTTAGCTTATCGTCATCCGAAAATAAAAATTTATGGTGTCGAAGTACAGAAGGATCTAGCTGATATTGCGGTTCTCAATATAGCAGAAAGCAGCATGGATGATCGTATTACCATTCATTGCAAGGACTTAAGAAGACTGAAACAGGATATGACTTCCGGACCGGTGGAGCTGGTTGTTACGAACCCTCCGTACCGGAAACTCGAATCAGGAAGGTTAACCCCAGATCATCAGCGTGCAGTTGCAAAACACGAAATAAAGGCAACCCTTTTCGATGTGGTTGAAACTGCACATCGTATGTTACAGACCTCCGGACGCTTTGTAATAATTTACCCTGCGGAGCGTATGGCTGATATTATCATACAAATGCGGTCTACCGGAATGGAACCCAAATATATTCGCATGATCCATTCTTACCGGGACAAGAACGCAAAACGGGTTCTTGTGGAAGGAAAAAAAGGGGGCCACCATGGGTTAAAGATCGGCCCACCTCTTATAATCTACCGCAAAAACGGTTCATATTCAGATGAGACTCAAACTATGTTTATGCCTTAACCCACTAACCCACTGGGTGGAAATCAAGACCGTTGGTAAACGCTGATGCCTTTCTATGGACAAACCGTGGCTCCGGGATTTTTTTTAGGTGTCAGGGTTCAGGTGTCAGGTTTCAGGGTTTAAGGGGGAAACGAGGTGACCCATAGAAATTTTATGGACGTGGAGGATCTTGATGTCTATAAAAAGTTGTGTCGATTACCCATCGATGTCTGTGACTTGACGCACAAGTGGCCCCAAGAAGAGAAATACGAGTTAGGAAGCCAGGCTAGGCGCTCCTCAAACAGCGATCCTGCCCAACTCGCCGTAAAAAATGAATCGTTCCCTCAGGGCTGGCCCATTACTACTGAACATGTTTCCTGACACCTGAAACCTGAAACCTGAAACCTGAAACCAAATAGCCATAGCAATCTTAGCAAACAACAGTCTTGATTTACACCCAAAGGAAACTAATCATTAGAAAGGCCGACACATGATCCCTGGTGAAAAGATTTTTAACAAAAATATCCTGATTGCTGTGGACGATTCAGAAAACGCCCGACGGGCGGTCTCCTACGTGAGCCATCTCCTGGCAGGTCTAAAAGGCTTCAAGATCTTAATCCTGCATATCATCAGTCAACCGGAAGAAGATTATTTTCCCACATCCGCTGAAAAAGAAAACTGGCTCAGAAAGTTCCAGTTGAAAGTTGACGTCATGTTGGAGGACTATCGTCAAATATTGATACGCGAAGGTTTTGACCCGAATGATATATGGGTGAGATCCACCCTTCGATACTGTCCATCTCTGTCGGAGTGTATTTTGGCAGAACAAGACAAAACCCAATATAGCACTATTGTGGTTGGCCGGCAGGGGCTTTCACGAAGTGAAGAGTTCCTCTTTGGCAGTATCTCCAGCAAAATCGTCAGCCACGCACGTAACTGTACGGTCTGGGTTGTTGAATGATGGGCGTAATGTATTTTAGATATTATATTTGTTTAGGGTTCGGTTCCGGCTTGTCCGAATTGGGTATTATTCCGCTTGTTTCGAAAAATAAATTCGTTTGTCTTGTTTGCCTTTTCTTCGACGGATGACAATATGTATACCGCCTTGGGCTTGAGTTTGGTATTGCTCAGATAAAACTTGCTGATCAAGTTCATCCTTTATAAAAGGGGGTATATATTTTTTTCTATTTTTCGTCTTCATTTCTACCCAGCCTGTTGTAGCGAAGCAAAAATCCCGCTATCGGGACCCCGCTGTGCCCCGCTTGCTCCGTAGG
The DNA here is from genome assembly GCA_964551515.1 of uncultured Desulfobacteraceae bacterium. GTDB lineage: Bacteria > Desulfobacterota > Desulfobacteria > Desulfobacterales > UBA11574 > S5133MH16. The sequence continues at coordinate 2,925 of CAZKDT010000294.1, forward strand.
TCCCCATCAATACCGGAACAGTCCGGATGATCTTACCAGGGTGGTTTTTTTTATTTCACCAGGGCCATTACTCCATTGTTCCATTATTCCAATTGCGGCCTGTCCGCTCGTGCCCCTGGCCGCATCGCCTTGCCCGTCCGCCATCGGCCGCGTCTCAGGCGAATGCCGTGCGGACTTGTCAGGCAGGTGAAATTACAATGGCAGGCGGGGCCAAGCAAACTAATTTGAAGTGGTTTCAAACGTCACAGCTACTGTAATGCTGTATGAAATACTGAATCTTCCTAATTTGGGTGGGCGTCAGCCGCTCAAACTGCACATGATGGCGCCTCATTTGTATAAAATCCATAGAAAAATCAGCAGCCACTTTAACATCGCTGATGCTTTTAAACGCCAAATTTGCAAGATAAAAACCACAATCAGCCAATAAAATATCCAGGGCAACTGACTGATTTGATTGCTCTCGGCCGGGAATATAATCAAACGAAAGCCCGCCCATACTGATGTTATTAATTCTGCCGGACTTTGTCGGTTTGGATCGGTATACGGCACAGGCGATCTCTCCCATGCTTCTATCTGGGACGCGTAGCTGCCTGACGGAAACGCGCCGGATCAACGCAACGGCTCGTTTTTTAACCTGGGCTCTCTTATGTGCTCTCCTATCCCCCCTTTTCACCGTGTTTTTATCAATTAATGTAAGAAACGGTGACCGGTTCATAATCGCAACATCACAATTAGCTTCAGATAATTTATTTGCATAATACATCCGGTCTGTTTGATTATCCTCATAAATATATATGTTATCCATTTCACCTCCTATTTTTGCGTGTCTTTCGGTAATCCGAAGCCATCAATCTAAGAGATCACTCAACAACCGCCCGGATATTTGACGTTTTGTGTAACAAACGGAGTTTATCGGCAATTTCTTTTTTAAACTTATATTACCCATTTGTTAATGTTGTCTATAGGAGGAGGGCTTCATTTCTTATGAGGAAATTTCCCAGAAGGGAATTTCCCCCATACCAAAGGGGAAATATTCCCGATAGGATAGCACATGAATGAGAAGTTTAAATAATATCAAATACTCCATCTATGATGCCAGAACACCGGTAATGTTAAACTTCCTAAATTTTTGGATCGAACCTCGGAACAGAAAGTCTCAAAGCTAAACGGCAAATCGGGATATAAACAGTGTGATGCTGTCAACCAGCCTGGCCCCCGACGGCTATTTAGTACCTTATTGGCTTAAACCCTGTTACAAAAAACAAGAAAATTTTTTGACATGCCCGAAACTCCGTATATAATGCGGGTGTTGGCGGTTTTTTGTGAAAGTAGTTTTTCAGCCCTTGGGTTGCGGGCGTAGCCCG
>CAZKDT010000295.1:0-4270 GCA_964551515.1 uncultured Desulfobacteraceae bacterium
TTTTTGCAAAAGGGGACGCCGCAAATCGATGTGACGAAATTTCAGCCGAATATTTTCCGAAACCTCCAGATTGTCCTCAATCATAAACGGCGGAGTTTCGGCTGCATTGAATATTTTAAGTTCCGTGGCAAAGACTTCTATCTCACCGGTTTTCAATTTGGGATTGGTCATGCCTTCCAATCTTTTTTCCACGTTTCCCCGAACGCCAATCACATATTCACTTCGAATGGCATGGGCTTTTTCATGGACCTTGGGGCTAACTTCGGGGTTGAAAACAACCTGCGTAATTCCCTCCCTGTCTCGCAGGTCCACGAAAATCACTCCGCCATGATCCCTTCGGCGCTGCACCCAACCCATGAGCACCACTTCCATGCCAACATCATCTGCTCCAAGTTCACAGCAGGTATGGGTTTTTCTCATATCTCCAAGTGTATCTGCCAATGAATTAACTCCTCTCATAATAGTTCAGCCACTAAGCCACAAAGGATATATTTATTATTCTTTATTCGTGCCTTGGTGTCTTCGTGGCAGAATGAAAAAAGTTTTGCCAAAAAAAGCACAAAACTAAGGAACTAAAGGGTCAAAAATTCAGGTCTTATATCGTTAATTTTGTTTTTATATTTTCCACAACACGTTCGATGGGAATGGAAATCTGTTCTTTGGTGGTCATATTACGCAAGATAACCGTTCCTTGTTTAATTTCATTATCGCCGACGATGAGAACATGTGTTGCACCCAGCCGGTCTGCCCGTTTCATCTGGCTTTTTAAACTTTTATTGCCAAAATCCATCTCGGTTTTGATCCCGTCAAGGCATAACGCGGATTTCCATTCAAAGGCAAGGGACAGGCTCTTTTCACCCAGTGCCGCCAGATAAATATCCGGCGTTTTGATAAAATCATTACGATTCAGTCCCGTAATTTCCGATAGCCGGTCAAAACCGATGGCAAAACCGGTTGCCGGGGTATGGGGTCCGCCGAGCGCCTTAACCAGGCCATCGTATCTGCCGCCGCCTGCCACAGCACTCTGGGCGCCTAATGAGCCGGTCTGAATTTCGAAAGTGGTTCGGGTATAATAGTCAAGGCCCCGGACCAGCCTTTTATCAATGGTAAACGGCACCTTGATTGCGTCAAGGGCTGTCTTAACGGTTTCAAAGTGTTGGCTGCATGCCGGACATAAATAATCCGGAATAGACGGTGCATGGGCCATGGCCTCTCTGCAGGCAGGTACCTTGCAGTCGAGCACCCGTAATGGATTCCGGTCTTTTCGCCGGATACAGTCTGAACAAAGGCTTCCGGTGGAAGATGTCAGAAAATCGCTAAGAACGGCTTTGAACCTTGGGCGACATTCCGAACAACCCAGCGAATTGATATGGGCTTCAACATCGGAAACAGACAGCCTTGAAAATAAGGTTACCAAAAGAAAGATCAGCTCAACATCGACCAGCGGAGAATCCGCCCCAAAAACTTCGGCATTGATCTGGTAAAACTGCCGGTATCTCCCCTTTTGGGGCCTTTCCCGCCGAAACATGGGGCCGATGGTATAATATTTTTGGACCGGATCCGTTGAATAAAGTTTATGCTGGATATAGGAGCGACAAACAGATGCGGTTGCCTCGGGCCGCAGGGTGATAAGACTCCCTTTTCTATCCGGGAAGGTGTACATTTCTTTTTCCACAATATCGGTATCTTCACCAATGCTCCTGGCAAAAAGTTCCGTACGTTCCATAATGGGAATACGAATTTCCTTAAAACCGAAATCTTCAAAAAGAGCTCTGGCGGTTTTTTCGATATATTGCCAGAGTTCTACTTCCCCGGGAAGGATATCTTTAAACCCTCTGATTAACTGTATCATCCTTTATTTTTTGTCCCAGCGCAAAAGTTCCGTTACCTTGCTCAGAGTGCTCCCTTCTTTGATTTCTTCCCGGATGCGATTTTCCTTCTCAAGCACGTCCATGCTCCGGTTGGCATACTCCACTGCCATGGCGCGCGGCAGCACGACAACGCCGTCATAGTCACCCAACAACCAGTCTCCGGGTTCTATGTGCATATTACCCACCGTAATCGGAACGCCAATCTCTCCGAATCCTTTGGGCTCTCCTGCATTGGGCATAACAAGTCTGCTGAAAGCCGGAAATAGCATCTTAATGATTTCAGGACTGTCTCTGAGGGCGCCGTCAATGACCACCCCGGCCAGGCCCTTTTGAACGGCCGAATGGGTTGCCAGTTCTCCCCAGAGGGAAGGCCCCGCTCCACCGGCATCAATGACGATAACATCACCGGGTTCGGCCACATCAATGGCCTGGACCGGTTTGGACCAATCTCCGGGATACGTTCTTACGGTAACCGCACGACCCACCATTCGGATGCCGGGAAAAAGCGGCCGAATGCCTTGTAAAACTCCGCCCCGGTGCAGGGCATCGGAAAGATTAGCCGACGATACCAGTTCCAGCATTTCCTTTATTTCTTCCTCTCCCTTTCTTTTAAAAAGGGTGGTGCTGATGCTCTCACCGGTATCAATTCCCCTTCGGATTTCTCTGGATGCCTGTTCAGGGTCCATGGCCTTGCTGATGGCGCCACCCACAATAACTATAGAAGCGCCGGCCTCCACCGCTTTGGCTGCGGTTTCTGAATTGATGCCACCAGCCACTCCCACCGGAATTGTCAATGCCTGGCTGACCTGTCGTAAAATTTCAAAGGGATCTTTTCCTTCCATTTGTTCGTCAATGGCACAATGCACCGTTACAATGTCCGCGCCTAGCTCTTCAGCAAATTTGGCTCTTGACACCACATCTTTAACCGCTATCATATCGACCACAATTTTGGCGCCATAGTTCTTGCCTGCCTGAATACACTCCCGAATGGTCGCATCGCTGGATGCGCCAAGCACATCCACTATATTCGCGCCGGCTTTGGCTGCGGTTTCAACCTCAGTTCGACCGGCATCCATGATCTTCATATCCGCCACAATGGTCCTGTCAGGGAAAAGTCTTCGCAGCTCCCGTACAGCATGAAGGCCTTCGCTCTTGATGAGCGGGGTGCCTGCCTCAAGCCAGTCAACCCCGCCGGCAATGCCGGCCTGGGCGTTTTTCAGCGCCCGTTTCAAATCTACAAAATCTAATGCCAACTGCAGAACTGGTTTCATGTTTCCTCCTTTACTCTATAACTGCGTGTCGTGATGAAACGCTGCCGACATTTTTTTTTCTTTTTTGATAAATGTCCAGCACGATTGCCTCTAAGAAAAGAAAGGCAGATTGTTCAAACAGGGAGCCGGCCATCTGCAATGAATGGGGCTCACCCTCACGGCAAAGCTTGGTGGTTCCGGGAAGATGGATGCTTGTATCAACAACTGAGGCGATTCTAGATTCCATATTTCCCAGAATTCCGTAAGTTTTGGCATGGTATTTTTTAGCGCTTTTTACCGATTCTAATGTCGACGGAGTCTCTCCTGATCCACTCAGGACGATGAGCAAATCGTTACGGGTAATAGCCGGAGTGATAGTTTCACCACAAAAATACACCGTAAAGCCCAGATGCATCAGGCGCATACAAAAACAACGAAGGATAAAACCGGCTCTTCCTTGAGCGAAGAAAAAAATAGATCCGGCATCCAATATCCTCCGGATAAAATCTTGTGCGGCTTTATCACTAAGCCGTTGCACCAAGGACCTATTTTCATCTAAGATAGCCGTGATTATTTCCCGGACGGCGGAATTTTTGCCATTTTTATAACTTGTTGACATCAGATAATATTTCAGGCTAACCCCTTGATGTTAAGAAGAAATCTTTGCAAAATACCCCCCCTTTTGCTTAATTCCGGTGTCCGGCTTAAAATTTAATCCGCCAGCAAACTTTGGCGGGTTAATCCTCAAAATACTCAATCTTTTCCTGCCCCGTAAATCCCCATGAAAGTGCCGGGACATAGCCGGCAGATGATACTTTTTTTTGGGGGGGGGTATTTTTTTCACATGCCTTGATCTTGAACAAAAATCCTCATTTATGGATGGACACTAATTACAATAAAATAGATATTTTTGTCGTAACTTCTCAATAAGTTCTGGGATATTAAATTGTGATATTGAGCCGCCAACTGATAATAAAATGTAAAATGTCTGGAACTCGAATATAAGTGAGCCTAAAGAAAAAACAGGTGGCAATCCTTTAATAGCAATTGTTTAAACGCAACATCATATATTTAAAAGACGAATGATCTTAATCGCTGTTTTTTCTTAAGGCTCACTAACATGCTCAAACAGCCAGACCTTTTACATTT